>CAKVIS010000030.1 GCA_934754415.1 uncultured Bulleidia sp. | reverse complement strand
GTTTTTTTGTTTCGCACAACTTTATATTCTTCACAGTTCCTTATCTTCCCTTGTGCTCAACTGTCCACCAGGACGAAAAAAAGAGCAAAGACATACATCTTTGCTCATACATACTACTGTTAATATACTCTTTTGCCGTTCATCCATGTTTCAAGCACTTTGACATCATGGATATGATATGGATCTGTTTCAAACAGATTCTGATCCAGCACTACAAAGTCAGCCAGCATACCTGCCTGAATCTTTCCCTTGATGTTTTCTTCAAAAGAAGCACGTGCACCTTCTGTTGTAAAAGACAAGATAGCTTCTTTTACTGTGAAAGCTTCTTCAGGAAGATATGGGCCAATATGTTCTTTTAAAGTAGAACGTGTTACTGCACATTGCATACCACCAAGTACATTTGGAAGTTCTACAGGACAGTCAGACCCATTGGACACATGAACACCTTTATTCATCAATGTCTTAAAGTTATAGCTGGAAGAAGCTCTTTCCTTACCAACTCTGTCTTCCACAATCTTGATATCATAATCCAGGAAGATTGTCTGTGCATAACAATGCAGATGTAACTTTGCCATTCTGTCCAGCTGATCAGGACGTGTAATCTGACAATGGATAATACCGTGACGTGCATCTTCTCTTGGATTTTCATTCTGTGCTTTTTCCATCGCATTCATGATTCTGTCCAGAATACCATCTCCGATAGAATGAATAGCTACCTGCATATTGTGAGTATGGGCATACCCAATCATTTCATCAAACGTTTCCTGAGAATATACCGGAATACCACATGTGGACGGATCATCAGCATATGGTTCACTCATATACGCAGTTCTTGCCCCAAGAGAACCATCTCCCAGCATCTTTAAAGGACCAAATTTGAAGAATTCACTTCCTTCACCTGTATAGTGACCTTCTTCCACAAAGCCTTTTAAACCTTCGATATCCGTAAAATGATTCTGTTCATAAATACGTACAGTCATCTTACCTTCTGCTTCTAATTCTTTATATGCTGCAATCACTTCATGATAATCCAGTCCATGGAATACCACAAAGTCATCTGTCTGGCTGGATGTCACACCGAAGGAATTCAGCTGTTTCATAGCTTTCAGCAACATCTGTTTTAAATCTTCTCTTGTAGGCTGAGGCAATTTGGAATATACCATATCCAAAGCATTTTCGCGGAAGATACCTAATGGTTCGCCATTTTCATCCACATCAAATCTGCCACCCTCAATCTGCTCTGTATGCTTATCAATTCCAAGCATTTCCAGCCCTTTGGAATTGACTACGCAGGCATGACCGCAGGCTCTTACAATACAGATTGGGTTTTCCCCAGAAATTTCATCCAGGTCATAACGTGTAGGAAAACGTCTTCCGTCACTGAAGAAATCATGATTCCAGCCCCTTCCATTGACCCACTGTCCAGGCGCGTAATGACGATTCTGTATTTCATCTTTAATATACGCCTTCATTTCTTCTAAAGAACCAGTATGTTCTGCTAACAGCAAATCATTTAAGGCATAGCCATCATTTAAGACATGCATGTGAGAATCATTGAATCCTGCACATACAAATTTACCACCAAGATCATGTTGAGGCACATCAGGATATTGTTCCAGTAAAGCAGCACTGCTTCCTGTTGCCACAAATTTGTTGTCATCTGTAACAAACGCTTCGGTAAATCCTTCTCCTGTAAAAACAGTACCGTTATAAAATACTTCCATGATTATTCCTCCACTTTCTGAGTGTCTTCATAGAAAAGAGCCATATCCGGATCTACTTCACCAACACCCATATATCTTGCTTTATAGTCCTTCAGTAATCTGAAGTAATCATTGGATAACATCAGAATAACAAAGACGTTGACAAATGTAGGAATAGCGGATGTGATATCTACCACTGTCCAGATAAATCCTGTGTTCTGTGCATGCACAAGATAAATAGTCCATAAAAGACCAGGCAAAGCACGAATCGCATAGAATGCTTTGATTAAGAATTCAGAGAAGCGTGACTTCTTCATATTGATATGTTCCAGAATAGCAAGATAATATGTGAACCATCCACCGGAGGTAGTCACTGTAAAGATAATCATGATGATAGCCAGTAAAATACTTCCGACACTTCCAAAGCTCTTACTGAACGCACTTAATGCAAGCGCACCACCAGTAAGACCATCTGTCCATACACCGCTTAAAATAACAGATAATGCAGTAATACTGCACACTACAAATGTATCAAAGAATACTTCAAAGGATCCCCACAAACCCTGTTCTACAGGATGTGGTGTATCTGCAGAAGAATGAATCATAGGAGAAGTTCCCCATCCTGCTTCATTGGAATATACAGCACGTGCCATACCTGTCTGAACAATCTTAGACACAGCTGCACCTGCAAAACCACCAATTGCTGCAGTACCTGTAAAGGCATTTGTAAAGATAGCACCAATAGCTTCAGGAACTGCCTGAATATTGACAATAATCATTAAGAGTCCCATCAGAATATAGGCAATACTCATAAAAGGAACCAGTTTACTGAAGATGGAAGCTACACCCTTTATACCACCGGATGTAATGACATACGTAAGAATGCAAAGAAGAGTACCCACAACAATTCTTCCATCAATAAAGTAACCACATACTGAAACCCCATTGAAATTAAAGGCGCCTGCCACAACTTCAGAAGCTGTCAGATTACTGGAAGTGATAAAGAATGTGGAGAAAATACCAATACCGAAAATCACAGCCAGAATCTTCCATGCATTTCCCCAATGACGTTTTTCTCCAAGACCTTTCTGCATGTAGTAGGTAGGTCCGCCGTATTTTTCTCCATTACTGTTAGTTCCACGATAGTAACAACCCAATGTAACTTCTACCTGTTTTAAAATCAAACCCAGACAGGATGTTAACCACATCCACAGTACAGCACCAGGTCCACCACTGGCAACTGCTGTAGCTACACCTGCAATATTACCAAAACCTACAGTTCCGCCAACTGCAGTACAGATAGCTTCAAATGGTGAAATAGCTTTTTTATCTTCAGAAACCTTTGTATTCTTCTGTGTAATAGTGCCGACAGTATGTTTCAGTATCCAGCCGAAATGACGGAACTGAAAGAACCCCGAACGAATTGTAAAGTACAAGCCTGTAAGTAACATTAAGGCAATGAGTGGTACTCCCCACAGAATACCGTTTAACCAGTCTAAAAATGCAATCATAAAATTTCCTCCTGTTCCTTACAATGCAAGAAGAGATTAAAAAAGTGATAGCTTACACGCTATCACTCGAATTTCTTATCCAAATTCAATCAATAGCTCCTCCACTGTTGTATCAGTGAGAGTACATAGCATATTCTGTTATGTACCAACTCGAAGAATTGTCAGCTCTTCGGTTTCGGCAATTTCCCCTTTCTATCTGCTTCATGGAAGTGACACTTCTCTGCAGATATACTCTTGTCAACTGCTCCTCTATTGTAAGGCACTGTTTATGATACGCCTGTTTTGATATATAGCAACCCATTTTTTCACAATCTGCTGTTCTTTCACAAAAAAGCCTTTGATATATACCGAAGACTATACCTGTTACTTCTTACAAGAGACAAGATTCTGTAATCTTTCAAGATCCTCTGTATCCGGATGAGAAAGAGCTTTATCAAAATTTGCTATCAGCGCATCTACATTGGGAATCGGTACAGGACTGTTTTTCATTTTTATGTAACGCTCTCTGACTGACTGAGGCATTTTACCCTGACACATATACGTACCTGTCACTGTATTGGTATCATCCAGATGTTTCTGCACTTTGGAAAGAATCTTTTCAAAATAGGCAGCACTCTCCCCAAAACCAGCTGTTCCAAACAGGAACACTTCTTTATGATGCAGACTTTTTAAAAATTCAGAAATTTCCTTACTGCAACTGCCCTTATCCGTCCAGAACCCCACATAGATTTTATCTGCCTGCAGAGCCTGCTCACATGGCTTTCCCTTATACACACACTGTTCTGCCGGTAAAACAGAATAAATGCTGTCTGCAAGAAGTTTGGTATTCCCTGTGTTACTGCTGAATACTATAGAATATGTCATGCATTCTCCTTTACTTATCACCAAACATGTATCTTTTACATTCCTGAAGATATCTTTTGCAACAATCCCGTTAACTGTTGTTTTTCATCCTGATTCAGATTCTTTAACACTGTATCATCCCAGTCATAAAATACCTGATGTACTTTTCCAAAGACATGGGTACCATGTTCTGTCAGATGTAACACATAACACCTTCCATGTTTTTCTTTTGTAATCATGCCCTGTTCTTCAAGACGCTGTATACTTCTCTGACTGTGACCCCAGTCCATTCCAAGATCTTTTGTCAGACTGGAAGGTGTACATCCTGGATGTTTTCCAATATACACAACAAAGAACACAAGTCCAAAATTCACTCCGTCCTGTTTCAGCACATCTGAGGTAAAAGCATAAAAGCTTTTATACAGCAAAGTCACGTAAAAAGAAACTGTTTTCAGATACATTGTTTCACCTCGAAAAGACTATATGTCTGTCACTTGACTCTGTCAAGTATTGCCTGTAAAAAAACTGACCCAGATCAGTTTTTTATGCTTTCTGTGAACTTGCCTGCGTTTTCATTTTCTGATAGCTGACCAGTTCTACTTTTGCAGTAATTTTATCTTCATTTCTTTCCGCCACAATTTCCACGGTATCTCCAATATTTTTGGACTGAACATATGTTGCAAGATCACTGTTTTCTTTTACTTCATTGCCATCTACACTGACAATTCTGTCACCTACTTTTAATCCTGCTTCATCTGCATTGGAAAGATCACTGATAGCCGCAATATATACACCATCTGTATATCCCTCTGTATTACTTACATATCTGACTGTAAGACCAAGAGCGGCTTTATCTGTTTCTGCAGGCTCTTCAGTACTTCCGTTTTCTTCGCCTTTTTCTTCCGGCACTGTATCAAAAGGATTTTCTTCCTCCGGCTGTACAGTCGCAATATCCTTACCGGAAAAAGTCTTTGTGCCGATATCAGAGTAGTTACCTACAATACCTCCGAAAAATCCACATACAAAGCAGAATATGCCAAGACAAAAAAGGCTGGCAACTCTTTTCCCATTCCATTTGGAATCTGTTTTCTTTATTTCTGGTGTTTTATTTTCTTCACTCATGTTCTGTCACCTCTTAAACACTATGTATCATAATAGCAGAATGTGAACAATGAATGAACAAAAAATGAGAAATACAGGAAAACTTTCATGGTACAATACTGTCATGGATACCACAAAAGAAAGCATTGCCAGAGCCATTAAGCAATGCATGTTAAAAACACCACTGGAAGATATCACTGTCAAGGAAGTCTGCTCTGTTGCCAACCTGTCCAGACAGACCTTTTATCGTTGTTTCCAGGATAAATATGATCTTATCAACTGGTATTTTGATACGCTTCTGAACGCCTCCTTTGATCAGATGGGAGCAGGAAGAAATATCCGTGAAGGACTGGATAAAAAGTTTACCTATATCCAGAATGAAAAAGTATTCTTTAAAGCAGCTTTCTCGTATTCTCAGCAAAACAATCTGAGAGATCATGACTTTGAAAAAATCTTCGATTTCTATAAACATCTCTATAAAGAAAAAAGTGGTGTGCCTTTAAAAGGAACACCTCTGGATTTACTGGAAATGTATTGCCAGTCTTCTGTTTACATGACGGCCAAATGGATATTAAAAGACTGTCCGAATACTCCTCAGAAACTGACTGAACTCATGGTTCAGGCAATGCCGGAAGAACTCAGAAACATCTTCAATAAGTTAGATATTCTCGAATAATCACAAAGGTTACACTGAGTAAAAAGTGTAACTTGTTTTCTTTGTGAAATCTTTAATAATAATAGTGTAAGCGGTATCAGCCGCACAAGGAGAATATATTTTTTATGGCAAACAGAATCTCATTAAACCCTGTTTCCTACCATGGAGCAGGTGCAGTTCAGGAAGTCGTTACTGAAATCAAGGCACATGGCTTTACAAAAGCCTTTGTCGCAAGTGACCCTGATCTTGTAAAATTCAATGTCACTTCCAAAGTAACAGATTTACTGGAAAAAGCAGGCATTCCTTATGAACTCTATTCCAACATCAAACCAAACCCTACTATTGAAAACGTCACTTCCGGTGTAGAAGCTTTCAAAAAGAGCGGAGCTGACTGTATCGTTGCTGTAGGTGGCGGTTCCTCCATGGATACATCCAAAGCTATCGGTATCATCATCACCAACCCAGAATTTGAAGATGTACGTTCTTTAGAAGGTGTAGCACCTACAAAGAACCCATGTGTTCCTATCATCGCCGTTCCAACAACAGCCGGAACAGCTGCTGAGGTAACAATCAACTATGTTATTACAGATGTTGAAAAACAGCGTAAGTTCGTTTGTGTTGATACACACGATATGCCAATTGTTGCTGTAGTAGACCCTGAAATGATGTCCACAATGCCTAAGGGATTAACAGCTGCTACAGGTATGGATGCTTTAACTCATGCTATTGAAGGATACGCAACAAAAGCCGCATGGGAAATGACAGATATGTTCCACCTGGAAGCTATCCGTTTGATCTCCAAATATCTGCGTTCTGCTGTAAACAATGAAAAAGAAGGCAGAGAAGGTATGGCTCTTGGCGAATATATTGCCGGTATGGGTTTCTCCAACGTAGGTCTTGGTATTGACCATGCGATGGCACATACATTAAGTGCTCATTATGACACACCTCATGGTGTTGCATGTGCAAGCTTACTTCCAATTTCCATGGAATTCAACAGAGACTACTCTGGTGAAAAGTACAGAGAAATTGCAAGAGCAATGGGTGTGGAAGGTGTAGATTCCATGAGCCAGGAAGAATACAGAGACGCTGCCATCAATGCAGTACAGACTCTTTCCAATGATGTAGGTATCAATCCTAAGAATGAAAAGATCACAGAAGAAGATCTGGATCAGCTGGCAATTGACGCATTAAATGATGCATGCTACCCAGGCAACCCAAGAGAAGCTACTAAAGAACAGGTTATCGAATTATTCAGAAAACTGATGTAATCATCCAGTACGAAAAGGTGAACATATGTTTCACCTTTTTTTGTACCATAAATGATGTTTACAACTGCACTCCCTCTGATATTTTCATATCTTTCCCAAATAAGCAAATAGTTTTCCCCCAACTATTTCACTGCCTATATTATATCTTCTCTTAAAGTCAGTGCGCAATAGAGACCCGTTTCACTGCATTTTGGGGAAAATACGAAAAAACTCTCATTTCAGGCATAGAAAAAGCAGAGTGTTTCGAAACACTCCGCTGAACATCATTTAATCGATGACTTTACATCCACCGTCTTTTCTGACTTTCAATACGTGACAGCTGCCTTCACCGAAGACTTTTTCAATACCTTCTTTATAGACTGCAACATAATCATCTTCTACAAATGCCTGAATGGTTCCTGCAAATCCACCACCATGAACTCTGACAACACCATGACTGCCAAGAAGTTTTTCACTCATGCCGATACCTAAAGATACAGCCTGATTTTGTGCATCACTTGCCGCAAATACATTCTGCAGGTATTTGAAACTGGAATTGCCAGATTCCTGGATATAGTGCTTGAATCCTTCGAAATCAGAATTCTGCAAAGCATTTACCAGTTTGGCAACTCTCTTGTTTTCTTCAAAGAAATGATACGCTCTCAGAACTGCTCTGTCTTTGCATACCTTTCTCAATTCCGCAATATTCGCATAGAAGTCATCTTCATTCACTTCTCTTAAGAAATCCTTACCAAAGAAATTAGCTACCTTTTTCATTTCCTGTGGAATTGCAGCATATTCATCTGTCAGATCCGCATGGCTTCCTTTTGTATCTACGATACATAAAGAATGATGGAATTTGGAAAAATCTACATCCACATGTTCAATAACAGGAGCAGCAGTATCTTTAAAATCAATGGAAATCAGACCACCTACTGCACATCCACACTGATCCATCAGTCCGCATGGTTTACCAAAATAGACATTTTCAGCAAACTGACCTACTTTGGCAATTGTCACCATATCAATACTCATGTCATTATACAGACCGGAAATAATCGTACCGATAATGGTTTCAAAAGAAGCACTGGAGGATAACCCTGCCCCCATCAGGACATCACTTGTAATAAATGCCTTGAATCCGCCAATGGTATATCCTTCCTGAGACAGTTTATATAAAACACCTCTGATAAGGCCTTCGGAAGTACCTTCTTCTTCATCTCTTTTTTCCAGATCATTCAAATCAATTTCCTGAATATCAAAGCTGTCTGAAACTACTTTGACACTGCCTTCTTTTTTACTGACAATACCAATACCGTCCAGATTGATAGCAGCCGCAAGAACACAACCGTGCTGGTGGTCTGTATGATTACCACCCACTTCACTTCTTCCTGCTGCACTGTAGATACCTACTTCTTCATCACCATACAGAGAAATGTATTTATCAATGGCTTTTACATATCTTTCTCTCTGGTAGTCCAATAAGGATTCATCCGCATACAGATCTTCGATCTTTTCATCCAGTTCATGATTCTGGATATTTTGTTTTAATGTACTCGCTAAAATCATACTCAGTCCCTTTCTGTTGTAAATGTGTATGTTGTATAAGAACGATACGTCTCTCCTGCTTTCAATATTGTAGGAGATGGATCTTCTTTATGAATACTGTCAGGCATGTATTGCGTTTCAATACATAATGCATCTTTTTCTTCCAGAGGAAGATTCCCTTTACCAGCCTGTCCTGCAAGATAATTGGCACTGTACAGCTGGGCCTGTGGAAGTGAGGTAGATACAGTCAATGTAATACCCGTTTTCTTACAGGTTAACTGTACCTGATCCTTGTTTGCATCAAACAGGAATGGATGATCATACCCCTTTCCAATTTTTGTCTGTTCATGAGGAATCTGCAGATTATCCCCAATTCTTGTCGGAGTTCTGAAATCAAACGGTGTACCTGTCACGTCAATAATCTCTCCATTGAACAGTCCGTCTGTATCCACACAGCCAATCTGACTGCCTTTGACACATAAGATATGATCCAGTACAGAACATGGCCTGCCACTCAGATTAAAGTAGGAATGGTTGGTCAGATTCACAAGTGTATCTTTGTCCGTAGAAGCTTCATAATGTGCTGTTAAAGAACTGCCTGAAAGTACATACTGTACTTTCACTTCCAGTTTGCCAGGATATCCTTCTTCACCATCCTGTGCAGTGTAGGTAAACAGCACACCATTTTCCAGGAAAGTGCAGTCAAAGAATTTATAAGAGAAACCATCTATTCCCCCATGGAGGGAGTTAGGCCCGTTATTTACAGGCACATGATATTCTGTATCCCCAAGTGTAAAAGTACCTTTTGCAATTCTGTTACACACTCTTCCTACAAATGCGCCAAGATACGTACCATCTTTTTTGGCATAGTCTTCTTCATGTGCAAATCCCAGTACACAATCTGTCCACTGTCCATGTGCATCCTTAACCCACAGTTCTGTAATTGTACAGCCATAGTTTAAGACTTTCACTTTCAGATATTCATTGGAAATCTCAATGACTTTCATGCCATTGTTCAGCTCTTTTACCATTTCTGTCATAGTACACTGATAAACCTTTCAAATGCCTGTATACCTTCTTCATCCATCTTGTATACACCTGCATTTTCCAATACCTGCACATATTTCTTAGCCACTTCTTCCTCTAATACTGTATGTACATTTGTTTCATCAAAGGATAATGTCTGCAGATATGCAAACCATTCTTTATGTTTTTCAAGTTCAGGATAGTCTGTAATATTCTTTTTACCCAGCAGACAAAGTTCCAGCTCTTCCAGCTCTGTTTTCAGTCTTGCAGGTAATACCGCAAGCCCCATCACTTCCACAAGACCGATATTCTCTTTTTTGATATGGTGATGTTCAGGATGTGGGTGGAAGATACCAAGCGGATACTGTTCTGTAGTTCTGTTATTTCTCAGAACAAGATCCATTTCATATTTACCATTCTTCTTTCTTGCAATAGGTGTGATGGTGTTATGTCTTGTGTCCTCAGTATACGCAAGAATATCTGCTTTTTCATCACTGTATGGAATCCATGTCTGTAAAATATGGTCTGCAAGAGCAATTACCCGTTCCTTATCTGCACACTTGATACGCAGTGTAGATAAAGGCCAGTACAGCATTTCCACTTCCACATCCTCATAGCCTTTGACAGTGTATTGTTTTAATACCTTTGCATTTTCCATAGGGAAGGTATGTCTTCCTCCCTGGTAATGGTCATGTGTAAGAATAGAACCTCCTACAACAGGAAGATCTGCATTACTGCCAAGTAAATAATGCGGGAACTGATCCACAAAGGATAATAAATGCTTAAATGTCTCCTTGGAAATCACCATTGGCACATGGTTCTCATTAAAGACAATACAGTGTTCGTTGTAGTACACATATGGAGAATACTGCAGGAAATAGTGATCACCTGCAAGATCTAAAGGGATAATTCTGTGTGTCTGTCTTGCAGGATGATTGGCAGTACCTGCAAATCCCACATTTTCCTTGCATAACAGACATTTAGGATAACCCGTACTCTTGATAAGTTTAGCCTTGGCAATCTCTTTAGGATCTTTCTCCGGCTTGGATAAATTGATGGTAATCTGCATTGTTCCATACTTATAGTCATAGTTGAAACAGATATTCTTATCCGTTCTGTTTTTACGAATGTAGTTGGAATGAATGGAAAGAGCATAGAAATATTTTGTGGCTTCTTCAGGAGATGCTGTATATTTCTCCTTAAAAGTTCTGATAACTTCTGATGGTCGTGGCATAATGCAATTCATGACACGTGTATCCCATAAATCTCTTTCAGTAGCAGTATCTTCTATCCATTTCTGATCTACTGCATACTGTACAAGAGTATCTAAAACAGTATAAAAATCTTCTTTTTTTACTTCCTGTTTTTCAAAATGATCAAGCTTATAGAGATCCAGCAGTAAATTACAGCTGTAATCCCATTCTTCTTCGTTGATCATACCCTGTTCTAAACCATACTCTAATAATTGTTGAATGTTTTCCTGAATCATAACGCACCTCTGTTTAAAGTATATCAATACCCTTTCCTGAATGAACTTTATATTTTTTAGAAATATCTATAAATATCATAGATACAAAAAAGCTTGTACCCCTCTTTACTTTTGAGTCTTCCGTTTCTGTCTTTCACTTCACTTTTTCAAAGAGGACAGATCATCCTGTCCTCTTCTTACACACTTTTTGTATCCTGTACCATTTCTTCAAAAGAATCTATCACTTTTACCACTCCCGGTAATTTTTCATACTCTTCTTTCTTATTGGCAGAATCCACAACCACAATATGGTGACATCCTGCCTGATAAGCACTTTGAATACCACTGATACTGTCTTCAATAATCATGCAGTCCGCAATGTCCACATGTAGAATATGTGCAGCTTTTTTAAACATTGCCACCTTATTTTCATAGGTCCCATCATCATACACAATAGCAGATGGATCCATCCAGGTATCCAGATGAAAGGACTCCACAAAGAAATCAATGTTTGGCTTAATGGAAGCCGACGCAATCGTAAAAGGAATGTGTTTCTCCTTCAGATATTCAAAATACTGTTCCGCACCTTTGACAAGATGAAAGCTTTCCGTATCTTCTTTACAGAATTCACGATAATATGCTTCTTTTAATTCTGAATACTTCTGCACTTCTTCCTTTGTACATTCACCATTATACATATAGGCAATCACTTTATTATTGGGAACACCATTGATATGTTCATGCAGTTCCTCTTCACTGATGCCACGATGACGAATGTCCCGAGATATCCTGGACCAGGCTAAAATATGTTTGGGATTATCGAAGAACAATGTGCCGTTAAAATCAAATATTACTCCTTCCATTTTGTATTATCTCCATAGCATTCGTCAAATCTTGCCGCAAAAGATGGTTGTTCTCCTGCAGCATACAAATGAGATATGTCTCCAAAACTTTGAATTCTGAATGCGGCAGTACCTTTTTCAACTTCTTCTGTATATATTGTAGTCACACTTGTAGGAGCTGCCACAAAGCTATGCCATAAAGGCATACAGGAAATACCTGACAGATGTGACAGTATAACCATTTCCACACCAAAATGACAAAAAAGACAAATCGTATCATGGTTAGCATTTACCACGTTATATACATTTCCTTCTCTTTCGTATCCATGTTGTTTCAACAATGCGTCTATACCGTTACAGACAATATCATATTGTCGCTTCACATTTCCTTCTGCCATCTCTGATTCTTCAAACCAATGATTTTTGTCGTAAAACCTTTCTCTTACACTCCAATCCTTTGGATACCAGTCCCAGCTGCATCCAACACCTCTATGCGGCACATTTACTTTTGGAGGAAATTCCTGTAACCAGGTCAGTTGTTTACCTTCTGCCGGGTACTTTTTTAAAGTACAGGAAGCCGTATCACGTGCCCTTCCTAACGGTGATACATAAAAAGCATCAATCTGTTCTCTGCACAGTCTTTCACTCAAATATTCTGCTTCTCTCCACCCTTTCTCTGTCAAAGAATCTCTTTCATAATCCGGCTCTCCATGCCGTACAATCATAATTCTCATACTGCTCTCCTTATTGAAAACTAATAGTTCTTTAAGTATAATAGCATAGCCACGCCGACTTAGCTCAGTTGGTAGAGCAACTCATTCGTAATGAGTAGGTCGTTGGTTCGATTCCGATAGTCGGCATACTTAAAAGTCCTTACATAAAGGACTTTTTTCTTTTCTTACCCAAAGCATAAAAATAACAATACCCGAAACAAATACGAAAATGTACTGTATACATTCCCTCTGTTTTGTCCTGTTACTCACTTCTTTTACCTGTTTCAGTGTTACAATACTGTTATGCTAAAACAAACGATTACAGAAGATTACAATCAGGACTGGCCATTACATTATTATGAAATACCCACTCCTGAATTAAAGAAAACATATTTACTGCAGCACCAGGATACAGAAAGACTGGAAGTTTTTGAAAAAAGATATTCTAAATCTTATGCAGATACTTTTATGTCTGCCTGGCTGGAACTGAAAACTATGACTACAGAACCCGTTCATTTTTTCAACAAAAAGCTAAAAGAAAAACAGCTGCGTGCTTTACTTACACAGCTGTGTGTTCTTGAATATCCATGTTCTGAAATTCTCAAGGAAGAATGGAAAGATTTTGCAAGAACCTGGATTACCATCTGTATTGAGAGTTCTTCGTACAGAAGTGTTGCCTTCGGCATAGCCAGAGTCAGTGATAAAAACACTGCTTTACGCTTATGTCATGACATTGATACCATGTCTCGTCTTTTCCCGGAAACTTTTCACTTAAAAAAAGAATGCAGTACTCTGCATTCCATTCTTGTAAATACATTTATTCAGATGATTGAAAATGGTCAGGAATACTGGGACACCTATCAGTCATCCATATAATCCGACACATTTTCCTGTGTCACTATCTGATATGGGAGGAAAATATACTTTTCCTGTTCCATATGCAGTGGTGCAAGGCTCATTCCTTGAGCAAGACGCATGGCAAGATCAGCAATACTTTTTGCCTGTCCCTGTGCATCGTTAAATACCGTGCCGGCCATCTTGCCTTCTTTCACAGCCTGTAACCCCACAGCCGTTCCGTCAATACCTGTAATCACAGGCCATTGTTCTTCAGGAATATTGGCATCCTCCAGAGCATCTATAGCCCCCAGTGCCATATCATCATTATTCGCAATAACCAGTTCTATGGAATCACCGTATTCTTCTAAGAACTGGTTCATTTTTGTCTGTGCCTCTCTTCTGTTCCAGTTGGCAATACTTGCGCCAAGCTTTTCCAGGTTTACCCCATTTTCTTCTATCGTGCGAACAGAATAGTCTGTACGTATGGCAGTATCCTGATGGATGGCTTCACCCTCCAGAATGACATACTGAATGACACCATCCTGATTTTTATCCGTCCCTTCTTTTTTACAGGCCTCTGCAGCAATTTCACCTTCCATTTCTCCAGATTCTCTTGCACGAGCACCAACATAATACAGTTTTGTCCATGTCAGCAGATCTTCCTCTACAAGTTCTCTGTTAAAGAAAATAACTGGCACATTTGCCTCTTTGGCAAGATTGATAATTTTTTTAGGAGCTGTACGGTCTACCAGATTCACACATAATACATCCACACCAGATGCCAGTAAATCTTTCACCTGCTCATTCTGTTTCAGCTGATCCTGTCTGGCATCCTGAAACTCCACATTAAACTGACCATCTTTTTCAAACTCACTTTGAAGATATCCTGTGATAGAAGAAATGAATGTATCATAAGCATCGTATACAGTGATGCCAATCTTAAAATCAGGATCCTGTTTACGAGAAACACCACATCCGCTCAATATATTCACACACAGACATATTGCTACCAATAGTTTATACATCTTCTTACCCTCTATCTAAAAACAATAATTTCTGATTATCGGTGGAATACAGATTGTTCTGATTCACCACGTAGTATGGTGACACACTTCCCTGCATTGAATAGAAACGATTATTCATTTTTCTGGAAAGGTTCAATATAGCCTCATATCCTGTGTAGTATTCATCCACCACAACCAGTGACTGCACATAGCCCTTATCCACAGCATACAGATCTGACATACTGCCTCCAACTCCATACACTTTTAAAGAAGAAGGCAGATTCTGGCTGATGACATCTTCCATACCAAGAGGATCCATAACTGCAAGAATATCCAGTCCTTCTAACTGCATATCATCAAAAGAAGCTTCCTCACTTTGAATCACTGCACCATAAGATTCCATAACTGCCTTAAAAGCCTCAGTTCTTTCCTTGTACATCAAAGACTTTGTATTACCTGTAAGAATCCCTGTTCTCTTTCCCTGTATGTCTTCCTTGCAGTTTAAAAGCACTTCACTGGCAAGTGACTTTCCAATCTGTGCATTCTGAGGAAGAATCTGGATACCATACTCCTCTTCTCTTACATCCAGAGGAGTATTGATCTGTACTACAGGTCCTGCATAGATTATATCGTGAAGTATGTCAGAAACCCCCTGACTCTGTACCCATTCCACAACAAATCCGTTTGAAGTAGACAGATTGTGACGGATGACATCTTCTTCTTCCTCAAGAGTATCAAAATACTCTGTAGAAAGAATATTCAGTTCCACATTTTCGTCCTGTGCAGCCTGTTTTAAACCCAGCTTTAAAGATTCCCATCTTTCATTACTGCTGTCACTGATGATGACCGTCACTCTTGGCTTTACCACCTCTGTAGTAGAACGAATACCAAGAATAGCACACACTACAATCATGATGCATAAGATGGTTACCATCCAGTTAAACCATTTTGAATCTTTATTCATAGGCACCACCTTCTTCCAGTCTGTCTCTGTTTTCTCTTGTATATGGAATCGAAGGAATATGCACGGTTACTTTTGTTCCTTCATCCAGCTCACTTTCCACTTTCAGTCCATAGCTTTCACCAAATCTTAACTGAATACGCTTCTGAATATTGATAAGCCCTACTCCAGAGCCCTTGGAGTGTACATGTTCCACGGTATCATCCAGCAAGGTTTCCAGAACATCTTCTGGAATACCCACTCCATCATCTTCTACCGTCAGATAAATATCTTCCCCCTCTTTCCATCCTCTGACAGTAATATGCCCTTTTTCTTCCATATAGCGCACACCATAATGAATGGCATTTTCTATGATTGGCTGTAAAACAAGTTTTACCATGCACATCTGTTCTATTTCATCAGAAATATCAAATTCCACATCAAATTTATCTTTAAATCTGACTTTCTGAATATTGACATAGTTACCTGCATGTTTCACTTCATCCTTTATCGGAATAATAGTTTTCCCTTTGGATAAGGAGATTCTGAATAAAGACGCAAGCTGCGTAATCATATACACTGCATCTTCATTTCTGTCGCCTTTTTCAATCATCCACACAATGGAATCCAGTGTATTATAGAGAAAATGAGGATTAATCTGAGACTGCAAAATATCCAATTCTCTTCGTTTCTGTTCCTGCTGTTCATGAATGACATCTTTGACCAGCTGTTCATTTCTCTGTTTGTAAGATCTTATGGCAAAGCCAAGATGGCGTACTTCTTTACCGGCATTATCATCCACAATAATCACATTTCCTTCACCACTTTCCACCATTCTTACAGACTGGTCCAGTGTACGTAAAGGTTTGGTAACTCTGGCAGATACGAATCTGTTGACAATTAACATCAGCAGAATAAAAATCATACCCAGCATCATGACAAAGTACTTGGTTGTGCCAATGGTTTCAAGAATAGAAGTAGCAGGCACCACTGCAATCAGTTTCCATCCTGTATATCCGATAGAACTGACAATGACTGTGTCATCTTCAAGATAGTGTGTTCCTTCCGATAAAATGGAATAGGAAATATCTGGCTGAGTGATTACTCCGGAATCCATACTCAGCATTCTTGGGTGATAAACCATTTTACCGACATTGTCGATAATGTACACATATTCCTGCACCATGGTTTCATTGGTATCTTTCAATAACTGCTGAACAGAAGAATAATCCATATCCACAAGCAGAACACCTCTGCTGGTATTTCCGTTTTCTGTCAGTTCTACAGACATACTTAAAGAAATGACCCAGTGATACTTTCCTGTTGTATTATCAAAAAGATTCTGCACATGCGGTAAAGAATAATGCAGATTCTCTATCTCTGTAGTAGCACTTTGAAACCAGTCCTGTGACTGAATATCCACATGAGGTTTCAAAATTGCATTAGGAGAGGCGCATACTAATGTGCCATCTTCTTTAAACAATGCAATGGAAACCAGAGAATCCTTGTTGGACTCATACATCAGATTGATATCCTTGGATATCATGGTTTTTGCAAGATCTGTATCCTTGATAACGTTATAGTATACAGAATATCCGATGGTCCTGACTCTGCGCAAATAATTTTCTACACGTGATTCTGTTTCTGCCACAGTCTGTTCTGCATGAGAAACCACTATACTTTTATTCTCTTTGGAAAACTGGAAAAACAGCATAAAAGCCATGACCGTAATAATAATCGCTGCCATCAATGCATAGTTCAGCAAAATGGAAGCCTGTAAGGTCAAAGTGGCTTTTTCTCTTTTATGTGCACGTAATTTCATGCATTTTCCCCGGTTTTATATTTACTTGGAGAGACTCCAAATTTTTTCTTGAAGACATAACTGAAATAGTTAGGATCACTGTATCCTACCTTTTTAGCAATCAGATAGGTCTTCATATCTTTTTCACACAATAGTTCCGCAGCTTTCTGCATACGAATATCTGTCAGGTACTGAATAAATGCCTGACCCGTTTCTTTTTTAAAGACAGTAGAAAAATACGCAGCAGATACACCTAATTCTCTGCAGATAGTTTCCACAGATAATGTTTCATCGCTGTAGTTATCGTTGGCATACTCTTTTGCCTTTGTCACAAAACTGCGTGTAGTTGTATTACGACTCTCATTCAGTAAAGTCTGAAGAATCTTACACTGGTTCAGAAGAGAATCTTCCAGATCTCTTTTTTCTATACGTGAGGCATATTGATAAATATCTTCACTTCCCGTAAACAACTCAGAAGTTGACAAATGATTATTCTTGGCAAAACGATATAATGCGGTCATGATATCCATCACAAAGAAACGATAATCCTGCATGGTTTCCATATGGGAGTGACTGTTCTCAATAAAGGTATGCACAGCTTCTTTCAGTTCATCACTGTCATTCAGACGCATCTTCTTAAACACATCCAGCAAATCAATATCTTCTATATCCTTCACTTCTTCTTTTTCCAGCGGAGAAACTTCTTCAATATTGATAGCCTTGACCGTTCCGTACAACACTCTGTAACTGACAGCTTTTCTGGCACCTGCATAAGAGACAGGCAACTGTGCCACAGAATCCACCACCTGTCCAACACCAACAGTCACAACGATTTTCATGGACGTATATACAAGTCGTGCAAATCTGTCCATTTCATCTGTCAGCTGTCTTACCTGCTTTTCGTTTTCCACACTGGCAACAGCACAGGTATTTCCAAGATATGTAAAGAAGACTTCGGAGTTCTTTCTGCACTGTTCCTCTGCAAGTTTTCGAACAGACAATGCACACAACATCGGTGTCATGTCTTCCGGTATTTTTCTTGTAGAAGTATGAATGACACATACCACATATTGAGGACCTTTGAAATGCAAATCATAATTGACAAGGCAGTCTTCAAAATCATCTTCCGGTACATTTCCTTCCATCAGAGTGGATAAAAAACTTTCCTGTAAAGCAGGAAGAGAAGCTTTATAATACGCCTCCAGTTTCAACACATTGGTTCTTTCATCTTTTTCCTGGTCCAGAATACCGTGAATACGTTCAAACACTTTTTTCAGTTCTTCTTTGTCAATTGGTTTCAGAATGTACTCTTCACATGAAAGATGAATGGCTTCCTTGGCATATTCAAAGTCATCATATCCGGAGAAAATGATAATCTTTGTATTGGGATAGCTGCGTTTTACTTCTTTGGCAAGTTCAAGTCCATTCTTATACGGCATATTGATATCCGTCATGATAACATCCGGTTTTAACTCTTCACATTTTTCCAGAGCTTCTACACCATTTTTAGCATGTACAGGGATTTCATACCCCATGCCATCCCAGTCAAGTCGTTCAATAATGGCTTCTATCACTTCCGGTTCATCATCGCACAGCAGCACTTTATACTTATTCATATGTGTCATACACCTTCTTCCATAAAATAACGAAAGTCACAAACAACACTACAGACAGCACTACGCTGAGAGTGGAATTAAAATATCTTAAAACAGACACAACCGTAAAACCAACACCCATACCGAGTAAAATCTTACCATCTGCCTCTGCATACGGCTTTCTCTTATTTTTAGGAAGAGCTATGGATCCCTTGAGTCTTACCTTGTCAATTTCCCCTTTTTTCAATAATAACCAGGCATAGTAATAGCACATAACAGCCAATAACAGTGCAACCCATGCTGCATTGATATACTCTATAAATGTCATACTTAAATTCTCCTAAAGACACAAAAATTGAGTTACTCTACGTAACTCAATTTTACACGTATTTTGTGAATACGAACACTTATTTTTTCTGAACATATTTACGGATATCCAATGTGATGGCAATGAAGATAACGATACCAATAGCAATATACTGAGCGTTGTTATCCACACCAAGATACTGTAATGCAGCTTTTAATACTTCAAGTACGAATACACCAACTAATGCACTGGAAACTTTACCACGTCCACCTGTAACGGATACACCACCTAATGCGCAGGCTGCGATACCTTCCATTTCATAAGATAAACCTGTGTTAATGGAAGCACCACCAGCTTTGGCACCGAGCATGAATCCTGCAAGAGCGAAGTAAGCACTTGCCTTAGCATAGATAATAACGATTGTTTTAGCAACAGGAACACCGGCAACTTCAGCAGCCTGAGAGTTTCCACCAATAGCATACATGTATTTTCCATGACGAGTCATATTGAAGATGAACCATGTAACAGCCATACATGCAATAGCAATCCAGATCAGCCAGGACATCCCAAGGAACTTACCTCTGGAGATCATTGTATATGCATCTGTATATCCACCAAGTGGAGAAGCACCTGTATAGATTAAGCCAATACCATAGATAATTTCCATCATAGCCAATGTAGCAATGAATGGTGGAACATGCAGATAAGCAATGAATGCACCTGTAATAGCACCAGCAATAGCACATACAATCATAACGATAGCTAATACTAAGAATGGGTTTAATGGATCCATTCCAGGGAAGAATTTACCGGTGTAATCCATCTTCTGAAGTAATGTACCAGCAAGGCAGGCAGCGAAACCAACCATACGTCCACCGGAAAGGTCACAACCACCAGTGATAACGCATCCTGCAATACCTAAAGCAATAACCAGACGATAGGACATATTACCAAGGATGTTGGTGAAGTTTGTCATTGTTAAGAAGTTAGGTTTCATTACACCTGTAATTACTACCAGTACCACCATGACAATAATTACGGCATTATTCAATAATATATCTTTAATATTCTTTTTCTTTGTCATTTTCTTTTACCTCCATCAGTACTGAGCAGCATAACCCATAATCTTTTCCTGAGTCATATCTTTGCGATCTGTAATTTCACCCTTGAGTTTACCTTCACTCATGACATAAATTCTGTCTGACATACCGATCAGTTCGGCCATTTCAGAAGAAATCATGATAATCGCTTTACCCTGTTCTGCTAAAGACTCCATAATTTCGTAGATTTCGTGTTTTGCACCAATATCAATACCTCTTGTTGGTTCGTCCATAATCAGGATATCCGGATTATTGGCAAGCCATTTTGCAACGATAACTTTCTGCTGGTTACCACCAGAGAGGTTACCAATCTGCTGCTGCATAGAAGGTGTCTTGATACTCAGCTGTTTAATACTGTCATCAACGACTTTATTAATAGCAGGATGATTCAACACAAATCCATATTTCAGATACTTGTTATAAATTGTAAGGCCAACGTTATCCTTGATAGAGAGGCATCCTACGATACCTGTTTCTCTACGGTTTTCAGTAATCATACCAAATCCATGTTTCATGGCATCGGCAGGTTTCTTATTGACAATTACCTGTCCGTTCTTTTTGATTGTGCCACTTCTGATATGACGAATACCGAAGATAGCTTCCATCAGCTCTGTTCTCTGTGCACCTACAAGGCCACCGAATCCAACAATTTCACCTTTTCTAACATTGAAAGATACATTTTGGAAACTTCTGTCATGAATAGAACAAATATTTTCACATTCCAGGATTACATCGCCAATCTGATGTCTGGCTTCAGGATATACTTCTGTCAGTTCTCTACCAACCATCTTTGTGATGATTTCATCAATTGTCAAGTCTTTTGCAGGCCATGTTCCAATATAATGTCCATCACGCATGATCTGTACATCATCGGCAATACGCTTGATTTCATCCATCTTATGAGAGATGTAAATCATAGCAACGCCTTTATCACGCAACTGGTTCATGATTTTGAACAGGAATTCTACTTCTTTATCAGAAAGAGAAGAAGTAGGTTCGTCAAAGATAATGACTTTTGCATCATGAGAGACTGCTTTGGCAATTTCTACACACTGCATCTGTCCAATAGATAAGGAACCAAGAAGTGCATTCGGATCAAAATCCAATCCTAACTGACTCAGCCATTTCTTCGTTTCAGAAGCCATGGTCTTATGGTCAATCACCTGTAAAGGGCCATATTTGTGCACAGGGAAACGTCCCAGATACATATTTTCAGCAATAGAACGTGCTGGTACCGGTTGTAATTCCTGATGTACCATCGCAACACCTTTTGCCATTGCATCGTCTGGATCTTTAATTTCTACTTTTTTGCCATCCAGATAAATTTCACCTTCATCCATATGGTAAATACCGAATAAACATTTCATCAAAGTAGATTTTCCCGCTCCGTTTTCACCCATTAAAGCAAGTACGGAACCCGGACGTAAGCTGAGTTGAACTCTATCTAGAGCTTTAACGCCTGGAAACGACTTTGATACATTCTTGAGTTCAAGTTTGTATTCCGCCATTTTTACCTCCATTCTTTTCACTCATACACTATATAAGTGAAAGGCGGGTGCGATATTGGCACCCGCACATCACATCATTTTTTATTTAGCTAATAAAGCCTTAATTTCGTCAACGTTGTCTTTTGTAACCTTAACGTAGTCACAACCTACATAATGATCCTGTTTTTCACCATTGATGTAACCGATAGCTACATCAGCAGCTGTATGGGACTGTGTAATGTGGTCGTTGAATACTGTACCTGTCATTTCACCTGTAGATACTTTGTCTAATGCTTCATCAAGAGCATCAACACCTACTAACCAGATGTCTTTACCAACTGTTCTGTTAGCAGCGGAGATAGCCTGGAAAGCACCAAGAGCCATAGCATCGTTGTTGCAGAATACAACTTCTGTTTCTGGGTGAGCAGCTAATGCGTTAGCAACTAAGCCCTGAGCTGTAGCCTGATCCCAGTTACCTAACTGGTCATCTAAGCAGTTAACTTCTAAGCCTTTATCTTTAAGAGCCTTAACAGAGAATTCTGTTCTGTACTGAGCATCTACGTTTTCAGGGTCGCCTTCGATCATGATGTAATCAACTTTACCGTTCTTGTTCAGATCGATTGTGTCAATACCTAAATCAGCAATGATTTCACCCTGCATTGTACCGGACTGTCTAGCATCGCATCCAACATAGGAAACCTTAAGATCATTGTCTTCCCAACGTTTTTCTTCATCAGCATCTGGTTCACGGTTGATGTAAACTAATGGAATACCAGCATCTGTTACCATATCTGTGATAGTAGCAGCAGAAGAAGAGTTAACTGGGTTGATGATCAGAACATCTACACCATCAGTGATGAAGTTCTGAATCTGGTTTGTCTGTGTAGCCTGGTCGTTAGCGCCATCGACGATTGTGATGTTGCTCTTGCTGAATCCCTGTTCGATTAAGTAATTTTCAAGTTCTCCTCTGAAGAGAGTCATGAAGTTATCAGCGAACTGATAAATACATACACCTACTTTTTTGTCAGCGTTAGGATTGTCGCTTGTGGAAGCATCTCCACCTGTGGAATTGTCTTTTGTTCCACCACATGCTACTAAGCTTAAGGACATTGCAGAAGCTGCAGCAACTTTTAGAAACTTATTCATGGATTAATATCCCTCCTATTAATTTCGTGAGGTTTCCGACTCACTTTGTACTTATATAATACGTAAGCGCTTTCTTTTGCAACATAGAATATTCTTTGATAGTTCACGAAATTTTTTAGCAAATTTTTTTATCAAGAAATCTCTATATATTCTTCTCTGAAACACCCCTTTTTGTCAAAATACACAACTTCAATTACACACATATTCCTCATATCTATTGATGAAATCTCTAGTATTCCAATACACTTCCTGCTTATTGTCTGACTTCTGTCACTCAGTCAATCAGCCCTGTATATCTGGTATAGATACATACACAACACAATGCTTCCATAATAAACCCCTGTAAAGCATATCTGCTCTACAGGGTTCTTAATTCACTGCATTATCAATTATTCAGACTGAAGGTCTTTTTGAATCTGCTGAATTTCCTCTTCACTTAACTCTGTGCTTTTCTGAATTATATCTAGCGATAATCCCAGTCCCAGCATTCTCTTACAGGTTTCTATTGCCTGTTCCTGTTTACCTATTTTCTCTCCTTCTTTCTTTAATGTTTCACCATACTCTTTAAGATTGAACTCTGTTTCCAGCATCGTTTCCACCTCTGCTCTTCTTTTCTGTATTTTAGCATAAATACTGTCTGTTTTTTGCATGGTGTTCAGCATTTCTACAATGCCTTCTAAAGTGATCTCCTTGTCAAGTACAATAGGCTGACAGTTTCAGAGATTAAAAAATTAACAGAGGTGCTTCATCA
>CAKVIS010000029.1 GCA_934754415.1 uncultured Bulleidia sp. | reverse complement strand
AAATCAGGGCTGATTTACAGGTGTTTCCTCCCACGGTCTAAAGACACGTGGGTTTCCACACCATCACTTTTATGAATATGTTTCCGTTAATGAAAATCATCGAAGAAGAAACAAATGAAAAATGGACATTTGATCAGGTATTGAAATTTGCCTCTTATCCAGGAATGAAAGTCATGGAAGAATTACAGGTTAAAGATCCTGAAACCACCTATGCAAGATGGGTAAAATATGTCAACGAATATGAAGAAGACGCCACACTCTATGAAGGATTTATGGAAGTTTTTGAAGCATTTCAGAAACATGGCATCCAGCAGGCCATTGTGTCTGCCAAAACCCGTGATCAATATCAACTGGATATATGTTCCAAAGGGATTGATAAATACATGGATACCGTGATTCTTGCCGAAGATACAGAAAAGCATAAACCTGATCCGGAACCACTTTTAAAGTGCATTGAAAACTTACATGTATCTGCAGAAGAAGTCATTTATATAGGTGATGCCTTATCCGATCAGCAGGCATCCTGTAATGCAGGCATTGATTTTGGTTATGCAAAATGGGGAAGCGTATCAAACACCCCTTTACAATGTACCTGTGCTTTTGATACACCACTTGATCTTCTTAATCTGCTGTATGTATTAAAAAACCTGATAGTGCCAATGACGCATTATCAGGTTTTGTATTTTTATTCGAATTCCACAGTACCTGTAGGCTTTGGTGTAAAGTCATACAATACACGGTTGATGCCTGCCACTTCATGAGTAATACGGTCTGTAATATGTACCATCACTTCATGAGGGATTTCAGCCACTGTAGCTGTCATAACGTCTGTAGAACATACTGCACGAACGATACAGCACCATTCAAAAGCACGTTTTCCATCTTTGATACCTGTGGTTCTGAATTCAGGCACTACAGTGAAGTACTGCCATACCTTTCCTTCAAGACCATTCTTTTCAAATTCTTCACGAAGAATCGCATCAGATTCACGTACTGCTTCAAGACGATCACGTGTAATAGCTCCAGGACAGCGCACCCCAAGACCAGGTCCTGGGAATGGCTGACGATATACCATACCATGAGGAAGCCCCAGAGCATCGCCCACTACACGCACCTCATCTTTAAACAGAATTCTGACAGGTTCCACTAATTCAAAATCCATATCTTCAGGAAGACCACCTGCATTATGATGTGCTTTGATACCTTCTTCAGATTCCAGAATATCCGGCCAGATAGTACCCTGTGCCAGAAATTCAATACCTTCCAGTTTTCTTGCTTCTTCAGCATAGACTTCGATAAATTCTCCACCGATAATCTTTCTCTTTGTTTCAGGATCAGAAACACCTGCAAGTTTATTCAGGAAACGGTCTGTAGCGTCTACATAAATAAGATTTGCATTCATCTGGTTACGGAACACTTCTACTACCTGTTCTGGTTCACCTTTACGTAATAATCCATGGTTTACATGAACACATACAAGCTGCTGACCAATAGCTTTAATTAAAAGTGCTGCAACAACAGAAGAATCCACGCCCCCTGACAAAGCAAGAAGAACTTTCTTATCTCCTACCTGTTCTTTGATCAAGGCAATCTGTTCATCGATAAATGCCTGTGCAAGTTCCGGTGTTGTAATTCTTTCCATATCCACCGGACGTCTGATTTCATTAACGTTCATTAAATACTCCTCTCTGTTTAATGATTTCTGTGTATTCTTCAGACTTCAAAGATAAAAATAAAATTCACCTCTGTATCTGAAAATTATGGCAATGCCTATATAAGCCCAACACGCTAGTATACTAACATTGTTTCAGCGTTTTCCAAAGAGAGATTCTCGCATTCACCTGTATATAACAGCATTTTTCACAAGAATTATGTTCTTTTACAGTCATTTGTCAGAAAAAGAGTAATTTATCCCATTAACAAAGGGTATTCTGCACATTCTATGTTGCAGAAATATATCGTAATCTCTACACTTCTCTGTCTGTTTTTTTATCAAATTGTTTCAAAAACATCTTTGCAGATGGAGGAAGATATTCTTTATCACGATAATAGAAATTCAGATCTCTGACTGCAAGAGGATCGTCCAGAAGAAAATATAATACGGATGGATTATCAGGATCTTTATCTTCTGGAACAATATTGACTGTTCCATCACGTATGATGGAATATCCATAGCCGTTATTTGTCATAAAGTATTCTGTAATCATCTGATCTACATACATGGCATAGTTTGCTTCAGCATTATAGTGATGAAATATCTTTAAACTTCTGGAATACAGATCGCTGTCAGGACGCAAAGAAATATACGGCAGTGCCTCAAATTCCTTTAAGTTTACAGCTTTTATTTCAGTCTTTCTATGTACTTTGCCCCGAATCTGTTGTGCAGTAAATGCTCTGTCTTTATAGTGTTTACAGATTTCCCAGTAAGCAGGAACTGCCAGTATCAGGTGTTCCATAGAAACAAAGGTATGTTCCATGCTTTCAAAGCCTTTATGATTGGTGGTAAGGACAAGATCCAGTTCAGCATTCTTTAAATGTTCCAGCAGTGCATCATTATTGGTATGTTCAAACATATTGATATGAATATCCGGATAGTCACACAAAAAGGAACGTGTGAGTTTAGGAATAGTCCTGCAACAGTAATACGTCATGGAACCAATAGAAAAAGAACCGGATTGTACTTCATTGATCTTACGGAAATGGTCTTTCATATTCTCTTCCATCATGGAGATTTTCTGCATTTCAGAAAGATAATACTCACAGGCCTCTGTTGGTCTGACTGGTGTAGTGGAACGATCAAACAGTTTTACACCCAGATCCATTTCAATAGTATTCACAGCCATACTTAATGCAGGCTGAGAAATATAGAGCTGTTTTGCTGCTTTGGAAAAACTTCTTGTCTGATACAGTACAGAGACATATTTACTTTGTGTGGACATGGAATCCTCCTTACTTATAAGTAAATACTTATAACTAATATAATTATAATATATTTGTCCTGATGCGTACAGAAGAATACAATGCTAACTAAACAACAGGGAGATGTATATGAAAGTCATTGTATTTCAGGGAACACCAGATTCTCAGGATATTCAAAGAGAAGAACTCGTAGAACGATGGAAAACATTGCTGGATCAGCACAATATCACCTATACCATCACAGGTGGATTTGACCCGGATACTTTTGAAGATGAGATTGGAGATGCCGATGCACTGGTTGGTGCCTGGATCAAAGACAATATGTTTGATACTGCTTTTTTCCAAAGACATCCCAAAGTAAAATATATTGCTACCCTTGCCCATGGCTATGGAAAACTCGTTCCAGAAACCATAGACACCTATGGCGTCACATATACCAATACAGTTTATGGCAATCAGACAATTGCAGAATATGCCATGGCTTTATTACTGGAAACAATGCATCATATCCAGAAAGAAAATGATGCCTACAGAAAAGACCTTGACCAGGGCATTTCCTCAGAAAGAGCATGCACAAAACAAATGGAACTGTATGGTAAAACCGTCGGTATCATCGGTCTTGGAGGTATAGGGTATGCCTTTGCAAGAATGGCATATGGATTTGGTACACATGTACTTTCCTATTCCAGACATAAAAAGACAGGAGAAAAATACAGTTTTATAGAACAGGTTTCTTTTGAAGAATTGCTGAAAAAAAGTGATGTCATTTCTATTCATTGTCCACTTACTGAAGAAACATGGCATATGATCAACAAAGATACTATTGATAAGATGAAAGATGGTGTGATATTGATTAACACAGCAAGAGGAGACATTATCGATGAAGAGGCTTTATGCGATGCTTTAATGAGTCATAAAGTCTATGCCGCAGGATTGGATGTGGTCAGCGGAGAACCAAGAAAAACAAAATCAAAAATCTTCTATTGCAATAACGCATTGATTACAAGACATATTGCCTGGCTTCCCAAAGAAGCAAGATTACGAGCGGTTGAATTAGCTGTAGAAAATTTAGTGAACTGGATGGAAGGCCATCCGACAAGTGTGATTCATTGAGGTGGAGTATGGAAAGAAAAAGTGTATTTAGTATAAGTGTATTGGAAAAACCTGCCACAAAACGTGCAAGCAGAACTACAAAAAACATTGATTTTGAAAATATCCGTCGTATGGGATATAACGAAAACCCGTTTGGTATGCCTGAAAGTGTACTGGAAGCCATGAAAGAAGCAGAAAAGAAAGCCCATTTCTATCCGGACTTTGCAGGTTCCAAATTAAAAAAGGCACTTGCGGATATGTATGATGTAAAAGAAGACAATATCACAGTCGGAGCAGGAAGCAGTGCTTTAATATCCATTGTCGGCCAGGCATTTTTAAATCCAGATGATGAAGTCATTCTATGTCCTACCTTTGCAGCATTTAACGACATGATTGAAATCGCCAGAGCAAAAACAATTACTGTCCCATTAACCAAAGACCAGGGATATGATCTGGATGGCATTCTGAAGAAAGTTAATGATAAGACAAAGATGGTTGTCATCACCAACCCTAATAATCCAACAGGACAGTATTTAAGCTATGATGCAATCGACTCTTTTATCCAGAAAATAGATAAACATGTCGTAGTACTGATTGATGAAGCGTATATTGAACTGGCAACAGCACCAGATTGTAAAACCATGATTTCGCTGATTAAAAAGTATCCAGATCAGCCAATTCTTGTCATGCGCACCTTCTCCAAATACTATGCTATGGCAGGTGTACGTGTAGGATATCTGATTGCACAGAAAGAATATATTGACGGCATCAATGTCATTCCTGGAAGTACCGTAGCCCGTGGCGCTCAGGCCGCAGCCTTACAGGCATTAAAAGAACAGGACTACTATGCCGGACTGAAAGAGAAAATCGTTGCAGGAGCAAGATATATTGAAGAAGAACTGAGAAAACTTGGATGTGATGTCTATACGACACAGACAAACTTCATCTTATTTGATCCTCACATGAATTATGAAGAAGTCCGCGATAAGCTGTTGGATAAAGGCATTCATATCTCCATTCCTATGATGGATCGTGTATCTGTATCCACCAAAGAGAACAATGAATACTTTATTGCCTGTATGAAAGAAATTCTACAAGGAAGCGACTAAGCTTCCTTTTTTCATACATAATAAAAGCGAGTATGTGTATATACCCGCCTCTTCAAAAGAAAGTGTTCCTTCTTGTATTATTTATCTTCAGATTTCACTTCCATACTCTTGGGAAGAATCAGATTTAAAAGAACGGAAACTACAAATACTACTGCAACAACATTTGTTGCAAAAACAGACTGAACCACTTCAGGAAAACATGCCCATACACCAATTTCACTGGAGGTAGTAAATCCGATACCGATAGCCAAAGATAAAGAAACAATAATACTGTTTCTATGATTGAATCCTGCTTTGGCAAGCATTTCTACACCAGAAAATAAAATAGTACCAAACATCATCAATGTACATCCACCCAATACAGATTCTGGTAATGAAGCAAAGAAGTTACCAACAGGAGGAAGTAATCCTGCAAGAATCATAGCTGCTGCACCTGTCGCAATCGTAAAGCGGTTGACTACTTTCGTCATGTTAATCAGACCGATATTCTGTGAAAAGGAAGTGACTGGTGGACATCCGAAGAAAGAAGAAATAGTAGACGCAAAACCATCACAGGCTAAAGAACCTGATATTTCGCTGTCTTCAATATCTCTATGTAATCCCCCTGACACAAGAGCTGTAGTATCTCCAATTGTTTCAGCAGCAGATACCAGATAAATAATACATACGGAAACAATAGCACCAATATTAAATACCGGTTTAAATGGCAAGAACTTTGGCAAAGCTATCAGCCCATCGGCAAAAATCACACTCAGATCCACCTTTCCCATAAAAATTGCCACAATATATCCCACAGTCAGTCCTGCAAGAACAGATAACTGTTTAAGGTAACCTTTTGCTTTAATGTTCCATAAAAGACAGGTGACTAATGTAATTGTTCCAAGAAGTAAGTTCTTTGGAGAGCCAAAATCTTCAGCATACCCTCCGCCAAAAGAACGTGTACCCACTGTAAACAAAGAAAAACCAATCGCTGTAACTACACATCCTGCAACAACAGGAGAAATAATTTTACGCCAGTATTTGGCAAACAATCCTAAAGTACCTTCAAAGATACCACCAATCATCACTGCACCAATTACTGTCGGATAGCCATAGTTCACTGCTACAGTACTTAAAATCGTCACAAAGGTGAAACTGACACCCATGACAATCGGCAATTTAGATCCCACTTTCCATACAGGATATAACTGGATCATTGTGGCAATGCCAGCCACAAACATAGCATTCTGTACCAGCATGGCAATTTCTGCTGTACTTAAAGCAGGTTGCGCAGCACCTGCAATAATTGTAATCGGTGCAAGATTCGCCACAAACATTGCCAGGATATGCTGTAATCCAAAAGGAATAGCTGTTTTTAAAGGTACTTTCCCATCCAGATGAAATACATTTTCAATTCTGTTATCACTCATTCTGTATCTCCTTATTCTCCAAAAGTAATTTTTCCATTATCAAAAGAAGTGATATTTGCAAGAGCGCAGAAATCATATCCTTTCTCCACAATATAGTCATGTCCTTGCTGGAAAGATTTTTCAATCAGAATACCCACACCTGTAAGTTGAGCATTTGTCTGCGCAATAATGGATTCCACACCTTTGAAAGCTTCACCGTTTGCCAGAAAGTCATCAATGAATAACAGTTTATCCTCATCCTCAATAAAGTTTCTTTCAGCACATAGTGTGTACTGTTTATTTTTTGTATAGGAAAAAACTTCAGCAGTTACAGGATCTGTCATTGTACTTGGCTGTGCTTTCTTTAAGAACAATACTGGCACATGCAGTTTTAATGCACACATCAGCGCCGGTGCAATACCACTGGACTCTACTGTAATGACTTTTGTAATTCCCTTATCTTTAAAATGGTTATAAAATTCCTCACCAATCTGATCCATTAACACAGGGTCAATCTGATGATTGATGATTGTGTCCACCTTTAAAATGTTTCCGTCTAATATCTTACCCTTGCCTAAAATAGCATCTATCAATACTTTCATTTCTATGCCTCCGCCCTTTTATTTGCATTAAGAATACCAAGAGTATACACAAATAACAAAAAAACTTCTGCAATAACAGAAGTTAATGAAAAAATTTCCATCGTAGTCAGGTCATTACGGTAACCTGGTAGAAACGCTTTCACCACATCTGAAAGTATATACGACTAGTTATCTCAAAACACTAGAATTATAAAGATTTCATCCATAAAAGTAAAGGGTTCCCCTGTGGATACCACACGAAAAAAACTCTACGCAGATTCCCCATTCACAGAAGAAGCATTTTCACTCTTATTAAAAAAATCTATCAACGTATTCAGTTTCATCTCAGTGTATTCCGCAAAATCCAGATAATATTTTGGAACATTTGCAGACTGCATCTCTTTTGTATACGCCCATTGTCTTGTTTTGGCTTCAGGGGCAAAAATAACAGTCTGATACTTACCGGAAAATATCTCATTATACGTACATGCAGAGGAATCCAAAACACATTTCCAATCCATGTGAGCATTTTCAAAATATTCATTCAGTGCATTCAAAAACTTCTTTGCTTTTCCTGCATACATAGCATACAGAATCGGAGTATAATGTTCCCCTTCTATCATTGGTATTTCCCACACCAGACAACATACATGCATACACTGATTCTCCTCCACTCATATGCCCATCTTACTATGAAAGTAATACTTCGAAAATACATTTGTTAGAGAACTGTTTTAATGTAATGCTTTTACAGGACATACCTTCGTACATTTATAACATAAGATGCACTCTGTTCCGTTTTTTCTCTTGCGAGATTCTGTATTCACCTCAACATTCATAGGACATACCTTCAGGCACTTATTGCAATGCACACATTTATTTTCATCACAATGCACTCTTATAACAGAAAAATAGCTCATTGGTTTGAGGAACACTGTAACAGGACAAAGATATTTACAGAATGATCGATTATCTTTGAAAACATATGCAAATGCAATACCAGCAATGTAATACAAGGCATTTCCAGCAAGAAACAGCCAGAACATAATCTGTTCAAGATGTGCCACTTTCATCAGGAATAGAGCTGAGACTAATGCAAAAGACAAACCAAACATTACATACCGTAAAACGCCAAGTTTTTCATTTCGTGGTTTCTGTGGTTGTTTATAAGGTAGAAAATCAAGCACCATAGCTGTCCAGCAGGCATACCCACACCAGCCACGACCAAACAGTAATGGTCCAAATATCTTAGCCACTGCATAATGTATAGTAGCTGCTTCAAATGTCCCCCGAAACAGATAATACCAGAATCCTTCTATCTGCATATTTTCCCGGGAAATCACACCAAGATACAACAACATGTAGCATCCTACAGCAAGCTGTACAAAATGCCGTGCATACTGTTTTCCCGAAGTAAATAAAGCTGTTCCTAATGCAAGACAACCTCCAATGTAACTGAAATTCAAAAGATAAAATAAATTGTTTTTGGTAATTCCCAAGGTTATCGCCACTGCCTCAAACACCAGAAACAATACAATGGATCCTATATATTTTGATATTCCTCTGTTATTTCCTGTCATTTTTTCTTATTTATCCTTTTCTTACACTTCAGAAAACTTACAATGTTGCCGGAACAAAGACCTGTGGCAACTCCAAACATCATACCTGTCCCAATATTATCCATGAGAATTCCAAACAGTACAACAAGACTCAATCCAATAGCCAATCCCAGAGAACTATCCGTACTCACATGTTTATCATTTTGCTTACTTTCATCTTTTCCAAGTTTCATACATTTCCTCTTTTTACTCCACATGTATCATACAGGGATATATATAGTTAATATACTACACGTTAAATCCCAACAGGAAATCACGCAAAATGATTGTAAAACCTGTAAGCAATATAAAAAGAAATACCCTCGACATTTTGTCAAATTAAAAAAATGGCTGATGATCCATAGAAATCTCCAGCCACTTTGTATAATTTCAGGCAATAATAAATTTCAGCGTGATTCGTTAGCGAAACTATGAGTATCTTTTACTTTAAAGAAATAATTGCATCGTTCTCACTAACTTCAGTATTCAATTTATTTTTTTCGAAAGGATGATCAGCAGAATTTGTAATAATCACCATAGTTGTCATATCCATTGCAGAATCTGACAGATAGTTACTATCAAACATAATCACTTTATCACCCTTATTTATTTTCTGATCTTTTGACACAAATGATTTAAAGCCTTTTCCATTTAAGTTTACTGTCTCTATTCCAATATGCACTAATACCTCCACCCCGGAATTTGTAGTAATGCCAAAGGCATGTTTAGTTGGAAAAAACATAGTTACCGTTCCGGAACAAGGGGCTTTTATGACATTCTTTTCAGGAATTACCGCAACTCCATCTCCCATCATCTTTCCAGAAAATACAGGATCTTTTGTATCCGTAATATCAATGCATTTTCCCTTTACAGGAGCACAGATTTCATTTGAATTTGTATCTTTCTTCTTAAATAAATTGAACATATATACCTCTTTCAAGCTAAATCTACAGTAGCTTATCTGTTAATGGATTGAGCCATTCTGAACCATGTATGCTGTTTGCCACGAATTGCAATAGAATAACCCATAATATTGTCCGGATCAGCTACTCCAAGAGTACCACCTGTATCACCTATATGATGAATATCCGTTCCAGCCTGTTTACATAAAAGTGCAATATTACGTATTGTTTGTACATCACTGCCTTCCTGAGAAGTTCCAATAGATGTCATAGCCAGTTTACCAAGCTCATGGATTTTATTGACTCTGGAAACGGCCCAGTCCAATGTAATACCTGGAACGGTTCCCGGTGCAGGAATCAATACAATATCGGCTCCTGCAGCAACAAATTCTTCGATTTCCGTTAGTGATAAAATATCATTTCCACCCTCTAAAGTGCCGGATGCATGCATTTTCCCTGCAGCAATAATGACTTTATTACCTACTTCTTTACGGATTTCTTTAATTGCATGGATAATACCTGTATTCGTGACATGTTTTCCAGGATTACCTGTAACCAGTATCAAATCCACTCCCATGTCCACTGCTTTTCTTGCATTTTCTGCAGTTGCCGCTCTGCCTTCTACCCAAGGTGCAGAATCCGGATTTTCCTCATTTGGATTGACTGCCGGTTCCAGATTAATAGCAATCGGTCTGCCAATCAATTCTTTTAAAACTCGGATAGTATCGTCTGGTTCACATTGCGGCAAACCATAGATAAACGGATTTTGAACATCAAACATATTCAGCAGCATAATATCAGAACCCATTGCAGCAGCAAGTTCTGCATTTGTCACCTTGTTCAACACAGGCTGTAAAGGTGCAATAATTTCAGTGACTATTGTTCTTCCTTCACTCTTTCTTATTGACTCCAGCAAATCTGCTGATGACATTGCTTTAAATTCTTTTGCAGATGCTTTTAACACTCTGGTTATCATTTAAAATACCTCTAAGTTCTGTCTATATAATATAAATCTTCAAATTCATCTGTCGGCCATATTGGTCTTGGGATTTTCTTATATGGAATCTTTTCGGCCCTTTGAATAGTTGGACCATCTGTTAAAGCCATGTTATGATATGCCGTTTCAGGAATCAGATACGTATCCAGATATCCCATCTTCACCACAACAATATCATAATCATGGAAATGCACTCCTGCTTTTTCGAACTGGTCCATATTTCCATACTGAACATTCTTATCCATAACAAGAACATCAATCAACGTGCCATCAATTCTGACAACAGGACATTTACCCAAAGACTTTCCTGCAACCTTTTCATGTCCTAATCCATTATATTCATCACCAACAGCAATAATTTTACCCTGAATATGCACAGGAGCAGACAGTTCATCTTCTCCAACACCAAGATCAAATTCTACTGAATCACCTACGGTAAATTTCTTCAAATACACATTAGCCTTAGGATCATTGATACCCGCAATCAGAACTTTTTTATCTGTCACATTCTGTTTTAAAAATTCTCGAAGTATCACTGTATTTTGACCACTTCCACCGGCGCCACAGTTATCCCCAGAGTCTGTAATTACTGATGTCTTTTTGTTTTGCTGTAAAGTATTTCTTACTGCATCCCATGGTTCATCGTAATTACCACTGAACTTAAATTCTTTATGATGTTGCCATACAAACTCTGAGATTTCATCAGCAACTTTTTCACAGTACTCTCTGTCTTCAGGTTTATTTGGGACAACAACAATAGCTGCACCAAGTTTATCGTCATCATGACGGATATACCCTACATGCCAGGAAATAGAAAATACTCTTTCATCTTCTTCTGCCTTATCCAGCAACGCATTAATAGATTTTACGGGTTCCATGGCAGAGACACTGCGCTCTCCGCCAACCATAATAGGCAGTTTTCTCAAAACAGGTCTCATTGGTCTGCGATTTTTCATAAGATCCACAAGCTTTTGAGCAACGATTCTTTCGGAATCCACCTGGTCACTATGTGGAGATTCACGATAGCAACGTACAATATTCACATTATCTGTTAATACTCTGGTGACATTTCCATGAGGATCCATAATCATAGCAACAGGCATATATTTACCTACAATTTCACGAATTCTTTTCACAATATGATGTTCTGCAGAAACATCTTCCAGATTCAATACTCCACTTGCACCATGGAATTGTAAATATACTCCATCAATCTCTTTTAAATGTTGTTTTAGAGTTGTCAGGATTTTATTTTCCATGAAATCAAATGCAGTACGCTCAATCATTCCTCCAGGAACACCACCGGCAAGAATAGATGGAATAATCTCAATATCATTCTCTTCGAAAATATCACGAATATGCATTGCATCAATGCATTCATTCCCATAAAGTGTTCTGAAATCTCCAATATCTACTGTTTGAGAAACATGCTCATTACATTCAAATGTAAGATGTGCAACAAATACTTTCATATCGTTTTATTTTCCTTTATTTCTTTTCGTCATTAAATCCTAATACAAGAGCCAAACCGAAGGAAACTGCTAATGCAGCAACACAGGAAATAATAGCCGGGAACAGACTCACACCTTCTGCAGCACAAACTGTAAAGAATAATGCATTACCTGTTCCAATAGTAAATGCCTTTAATCCAAATATACCGGAAAGTAATCCACCAACAAATCCACCAGCCATGTAAGCAATCATAGATTTTTTATATCTGAATAAAGTACCAAAGATTGTAGGCTCACTGACACCTCCGACTGCTAATGTAACAAAGGCAGAAGCAGCACCAGATTTTTCTTCTTTCTTACAACGTACAATGTATGCTAAACCAACACCCATCAATGCATATGTGGCAGAGATAGCACTTAACCAGAACAGATTATCATAGCCGTATAATGTAAAGTTATTTAATACAACCGGAACAAGAGCTTTATCCATTCCTAAGCCTACCAGGATGTACCATAAACCACCGATAATACCAATTGCTAATGGACCAACAGCTTTAGAAATACCAACACATGCAGCAGCAATTAAGTCACCAACAAATGTTCCGACAGGACCAAGTAAGCAGAATTCGATTGGCAGCATTACTAATAATGTTGTTAATGGATTAAATGCATATTTGAGTGAATTTGGCATATGCCCATCAATAAATTTATATACATAAGATAAGATCCAAACTGTTAAAATAGTTGGCAAAATCTGACGTGCATAGTTAACCATTGTTACAGGTATGCCATAGATTGTCATACTTCCGCCGTCAGCAACCAGCTGAACAAAATCCGGATAAATCATTACCGCACATAAGAACATTGCCATAGGAATACTTGTCTTAAAGTGTTTAGCAGCAGACCATGCAATAAAGATTGGCATGAAATAATATCCCGTCTGACCAACCATATTCATAAATACTGCAAAGTTACTATCTGCTGGAATAATATTAAAGATTGTTGGGCCTAACAAATTAATCAATAACAGAATCAGACCTGCACCCAGATAAATAGGAATAACAGGGAATACTATTGCAGAAATAGTATTTAAAACTGCATTTGGAATATCTTTTAATGTTAATTTTTTCTTAGTATCTGCTCCATCTAAATTTTCATCAACAATTTCACCTAGTGAAAGACCGGATACTTTTGTAAAATCCGCAGCTACTTCCGGAATCTGCTGACCGATAATCACCTGATACTGACCTGCATTAAACTGACTTCCTAAAACCCCTTCTAATTTGTTTATAGCTTCTTTGTTTACCAGATCATTATTTTTAAGAGTTAAACGTAAACGAGTAACGCAGTGTGTCACTGCGCTGATGTTGTCTTTTCCACCAACATTTTCCAGAATATCTTCTGATAGTTTTTGATATTTTCCCATATCATTTTCTCCTTTTTCTGATACGACTAATCTTGATCCATTGAGCTCTACTGAACCAAAATCAGACATCTCATGTAATTTTTGAAGATTAACGATTCCTGCATCTTTTAAGTAGAAATATATAGCATTTTCTTTATCATATACTTTTGCTATATTACTTTTTCCCCCTATAAGTGTATAGATTTCATGTAAATCTATTCTCTCAATCATCCAATCCTCCTATATAGACTTATCCTTGTTGGCCTGACATAAGATAAGTTTCTACCAAACAAAAATATCCAAAACACAATTAAAAGCATTGTATTCTGGATATCGCGCACTAAGCTAACGCTCCTTATTAATCATCCTGGTAATATGTATTACCAGATACAATTTTTCATCTTCATTGGAACTATAACCCCACGTCTTATTTAGATACTCCACAATCTTTCCTGCGCACAAATAAGAATCCGGATAGTCCTTAGCTAAAGTCCTTAACAATAAACGGTTGTCTGTTGACTCCTGATACTCTCCTTTCTCCAATTTGATAATTAAATATCTCAGATGCATTATGAATCTGTTATAGTCATAACTGTCAAGATTTATTTTGACATCAAAGTACTTTTCGACTATTTCAGTAATGCCTTGTATAATTCGATTGGTTTTTAGTAATTCTTTTAAGTTTCCTGTTTCACTCTCTGCATTAATTAAATGCATTGTAATACTGATGGCTTCCTGCTGAGGTAAATCTATCTGTAATTCAGCTCTCAGTTTTTCCAGTGCTTTTTCTCCAATTGCATATTCTTTAGGATACAAATGGGATACATCATAGGAAATAGGAGACACAAGATTTATGCCATTTCTAAATCTTTCAATTGCAAAATTCAAATGATCTGCAAGTGTAATCGTAAGGTTATGATTCAATTTGTTATCCAATTCCACTTCAGCTTCTTCGACAATATCAGCGCTCATCATCAATATTTCAGGTGGTAAACTTGTGATTATGTTGTAGTATTTTGAATCTACATTGTAAAAAGTGCGTTCTATTTTACTCAAATCTTCCAGATTATATGGCACCTTAGGAAATCCAATGCCTTTTCCAAACACAACAATTTCTTCCCCATTTGAATCCAATGCAATAGCAGCGGATGTATTAATCTTTTTTATTATCTGCATCTGCCTGTACCATCACCTTTCTAAAAACAAAAACACTCCTTCACACAACTTAAACATCACTGTTTTGTTAAGTAGCGCCTCTCAGGAGTATCGTCTTAATCTAAAATTTAAAATGGTTTATTTGAAAATCGCCAACTAAATGTAACGCTTCTAAAAGATTTATACTACTTTACGTTTTAAAATGCAAGCGCTTTCCTGTAAAAATCGAAAAAAAAGCAAAACAAAAATACCATATCCATCTAAAATACATCTTCATAAAAGAACAAAGTAAACAGGATAGTATTGCATTCATTAAAAAGAGACTGCCAATACAGTCTCCTTATGGTTTTACGTATTCTGTTCCTGTGGCTGTTCAGTCGTCAGATTTTCTATTGCGTACAGTGGCAAATTCAAAAGCCAGTCTTCTTTTTTATAATCCGACATTGAAGTGCGAATGGAAAGTTCAGGTTCAAACCTTTCTTTATATGTTTTAAGACTTTTAGCCCTGAGGTTCGTTTCAGCTTTCACTTCAACAGGAATAACTTGTTCACCTGTATCTACAACAAAATCAATCTCACATGTCCCCCTGTCATTGGTATAGTAATAGACTCCCAGATCGTCTAGAGCTTTGAGTTGCTGACAAACATACTGCTCCGTAAGAGCACCTTTAAATTCAACAAAAAGAGAATCACCATCCAACAATATACGCTGATGAAGACCTGCCTGACACCCAAGTAGCCCGACATCCAGAGGAAACAGTTTAAATGCTTTCAGATCTTCATACGCTTTCAAAGGTATACATGCAGAATTCACACGACTGACCTTATGAATCAGACCACAGTCAGACAGCCACATAATCGCAGTTTCATAATCTTTTGCTCTGCTTCCCTCACGAACAAGACCATAAACAAATTTCTTATTTTCTTTTGCAAGCTGAGATGGAATACTGTTCCAAACCATTCGAATCCTTGGAACCGTTTCATTAGGAGCGTGTTTAGAGAAATCCTGTTCATATGCCTCCAGAATTCTTTTCTGAATTTCACGCACTTCATTAAAATCTTTATTTTCGGCAAAACTTTGCACTGCTTCAGGCATACCTCCCACAAAATAGTAATATTTTAATGATTCAATATATGTCTGTTTAAAACTTGTGATCATGTCATAGTCACGCTTATTTAAAAGCTCTGCGAATTGTTCTTTACCTGTTGCCATCAAAAATTCACTGAATGACAGAGGATACAGTTTTAAAAAGTCTACTTTACCAACTGGAAAAGACGTTCCTTGATGTAAGGCAATTCCCAAAAGGGAACCTGCACAGACAATATGATATTGCGGTGCATTTTCGCAAAAATATTTAAGAGAAGACAGTGCTCTAGGCACTTCCTGGACCTCGTCAAAAATCAGAAGAGTATTATCAGGATTGATTTTATGTCCACAATATAGTTCAAGCCCCATAATCAGACGATCTGTATTTAAATCTGAAGCAAATAAATCTGCCATTTTTGAGTTGGAATCAAAGTTTATATATACAGTCTCTTCATAAGCCTTCTTTCCAAACTCTTTCATAAGCCATGTTTTTCCCACCTGTCTTGCCCCTTCAATAATTAATGGTTTACGACGCTTACTCTCTTTCCATCTGTATAACTTTTCAATTGCAGCACGATACATAAAGCACCTCCACATTTTCAACTAATAGTAATATATCATGTTTATGCAAAAAATACACCGAACTTTTTGCATTTCATAACACTTTTTACAGCGAACTTTTGTAATTCATAGCACTTTTTACAGTTTACATTTGTGACTTGACACACTTTTTTACAGCGAATAAGCAATTCCAGTTCCATAATTCCAGATACTACAAGTTCCATGCTTTATTATTTTTCCAATCTTCATATGCTTTAAGCTTTTATTTATAATTTCATTTCAAATAAAAAGTGAACCTTCTAAGTTTATTCAACTTATCGGGCTCACCACACAATCTATCTTCTTCTTTAGCACCACAAAACATGTCCATACAGACATAGATACTTAAATCACCATTAAATGTATCTGTATTCCACGGTATTCACCGGGCTCTATTTCAATCGGAAGACCTGCATGCATTAATGCATTACCGTTGTAAATCTGATTGTCTTTTTCATTGCGATACATCTTATCTGGATGTAATCCTTTGCACTTTACATAGTTTACCGGTGCATTTGCATGAGTGGTCAATGTAACAATATTTAACAGGCACTCATTCTTGTCTTCTGATGTAAACTCCCATGCGGCAAATTCATGGTTTGTAAGCGGATTATGTAATCGATAATAGGTTCCATTATGAATCAGATTCCAGTATTTTTTGTAATCTTCAATCTGCTGTTTCACTTCTTCTTTTTCTTCTTCAGATAATAAATTCAGATCCAGCTCATACCCAAAACTTCCTGCCATTGCCACAACACTTCTGGTATTAATAGAAGTTACTCTTCCTGTCTGATGATTTGGCACTGCTGAAACATGTGAACCCACTGCTGAAACAGGATATCCAAAAGAGGTACCGTGCTGAATCTGAATTCTTTCAATGGCATCAGTATCATCACTGCACCAGATCTGTGGTGTATAGTACAGCATGCCGGCATCAAACCTTCCACCGCCTCCGCTGCATCCTTCAATCAGAAGATCAGGATATCTCTGAATCAGTCTTTCAAGAAAATCATAGACTCCAAGTACATATTCATACATGATTTTCCCATAGTTCTGCTTTTGTTCAACCGCCGTATACACATCACATATACTTCGATTCATATCCATCTTTATATAGGCTATATTGGCTGAATCTATCACTTTAGAAACAGAATCAAAAATATAGTCCACAACTTCTTTCCTTGAAAAGTCCAGAACAAGCTGATTTCTTCCACGTACCGGACGACGACCTGGAATCGTAAATGCCCAATCTGGATGTGTACGGTATAGATGACTGTCTTCATTTACCATTTCCGGTTCAATCCACAAACCAAACTTCATTCCCATCTGATTGATTTTATCTGCTATTTCAGATAAAGGTCCACCCATTTTTTCTTCATTGACAACCCAATCTCCCAGTCCGCTGTTATCTGAATTTCTGTTACCAAACCACCCATCATCCAGAACCATCATTTCCACACCAAGTTCAGCTGCCTGTTTTGCAATGTCTACAATCTTATCTCCGTTAAAATTCATGTAGGTTGCTTCCCAGTTATTGATAAGAATCGGTCTTCTTGATGTTTTATACTTTCCTCGACATACATGATAGCGAATCAGCTTATGATACAAGTGAGATAAAGAGGTAAGGCCATTCTGTGAATACGCCATGGCAACTTCTGGTGTATAGAACTCTTTACCCTGTTCAAGTGGATACTCAAACATTTCATCCAGCAGCCCCATTTCCATACGGGGCTGACCAATCTGGTCTTTCTCCACTTCAAATTTAAAATTTCCACTGTACAACATGGACATTCCATAACATGATCCACAATCTTCTGTTGTTTCTGCATCAGCAAGAATAAAAAACGGATTCTGCTGATGACTGGAAGTTCCTCTTCTACTGCCAAAGCTCTGATTTCCAAAAATCACAGGCACACGTTCTTCCATCCTTTCCATGGCATGCCTTCCATGGAAATGAAGAATGTCAAAATTTCCATTCAAAAAATCCATTGCCGCACTGTACACCTTTGTTATGTACAACAGATGATTCCCATTGTTTCTTACAACAGCACTCCTGGTAATTACATCCAGCTCAGGAAGCACTCCATAACGTAAGGTTACTTCTATACCCAGCAAAGCATCTTCTAAAACAACATTTACAGTATAGGCATCTGATGCTCCATCTGCATATACTGCAGGAAGACCAGGGATACTGTATTTTCCTTTGGTTACAGAATGTGTTTTATATCTTAAGTCAACACCATACACTCCCTGTGCATTCTTCACATTAAATGCAGGGCTTCGATAATCCCCATTACCATAACATGGATATTCCAGTGGAAATGTGTCCATCGAAAATGTTCTGTCATTACCTGCATCATATGGGTTTCCTGAAAACCCTCTGTCATAAGCAGTCAGCAGATAACTCATATCTCCCTCTGCTTTTGGACCATAATACAAATGAAGCAGAAAGCCATGTTCTGCAATACCCATCTGATAGGTTGTATGTTTTGTCTGTAATGTAATAAGCTCCATGAAAACCTTCCTTTCTATCACTTCCATATTCTCCTGTCAGCACAAATCCTACAGGTGGTGAACCCGCAGGAATTATGCTTAACTATTGGTACTTGCAATACTACTCATCTATTTTCCAATATCCATTGGATCCTCGCCCCACATAACTAACATCTTTCATTAATTTAATGCGGCGCTTTATAGTTTTTGAACTAACCTTTAATCTTTCAGCCATTTTATCTGTACTGGTTTTATTATTCTCTCTGATAAGTTTTCTTATCATTACATCTTTCTCATCCTGAGGGACATTCTAAGGGACATCATAGTTAAGATCAGGCAAAATCACAGCTGTTCCCGCACCATCATCAAAGCATAGCCAAGCAGATTCTGTCCTTTCCATTTGTCTATTTCAAATCTGTCTGGATCTTTCATGGATAAACCGATACCCCATATTCTGTCTCTAACTGCACATTCCGCCAACAGTGTATTACCCGTCGCTTTAAGTAGAGTTTTCAAATCTTCATTTTGAGAAAATTTAGCAAACAAGCCTTCAAAAACAATAATCTGTCTGACACCGTTCCAGTAATTATCGTTATAATTTGCCACAAGTCTTCCAAGTGCTTTTATTTCAACAACATCATCTGTCATAAGAATTTTATCTGCAATTTCCTTATCATGAAAACAAACTGCTTTCTTATACATCATATACTGTTCCATGGAAGAAAAGACTGTACCATTTACAATAAACTCACTTGGATACCAGTTACTCAGATATCCGTTTTCCTCTTCTGGTTTGTGAAAACAAACGACATCCATTATAGCACACCCCACTTTCTTAACACCTAAATCTTGTTGTTATTTTTCTATATCATTATAGTACATAACACATTTCTTTCTTACTGATTCTTGATTCAGTCATACGTGATTTTCAACCTTTCCAACATAAAAACCGGACTGTGCCGGTTTTTGATATATTCTCTTATATGTATCAGCTGACAGTGTCATCCTGACTGCATACGTCTTTCTTACTCTACGCTGACGCGTTCAATATGCAATGCAAGATATCCAACTTCTATTTCTTCCAGTTGTACGCGAAGTGCCTGACTTAAATGATCACACACAATTCTTGCAAGTTCATAAGAACGTGGAAAGTTATGTTCTACATACTCATTCATGTTTACTTTCAGGGATTCTTTGTTTAAAGCACGTGCAACCATGAATTTTACATGATTCATTAAGCGATTATAACTTAATGATGTCACATCAATATGTATCTTTCTCTGTTCTTCAATCAGAGATACACATTCCCTTACTGCTGATGCCATCTGCATGGAAACAGCAACAGATTCTTTTTCAAGTGCTGAATGAATATGTAATGCCACATATCCGATTTCATCATCAGGAACATCTATCCCCTTTTCTTTTTTTAAATATTCTTTGAGTGTCAGTGCGACTTTAAATTCACCATTAAACAAAGTCTGAATATCCGGGGTTAACGGGTTAGAAATCTGCTCTCCCTTTTGCATTCTTTTCACAGCAAAGGCAATATGGTCTGCCATAGGAAAAAGTATACTGCGGTCAATCGTTCCAAACTGCTTTTCTGCAAGGTTTAAAATCCGATTTGCCATCTCGAGATATTCCGGTTCTATACTTCTTGCAAGTTCAGAGGCACTGCCTCTGGTGGAAGTTGCCTGTAAGGAATAGACAGTACAATCTTCAGGTTTTTCCAGTCGTTCTCCGACTTTTCTTCCGAATCCTACCCCTTTTCCAAGCAGTACATATTCATTACTGTCCTGCATGTCAAACGCAATAACCCCATTATGATTCAATACTTTGCATATACGATACACTGCTCTCACACCTTTCCCCATGGAATCCTTTATTTTTTCAAACACCCCTGATTCCTATCTATCAGTTTTAATGTACCATACTTCCTGATATTTCCCTATTGGATTTTCTTTGCTTTCCATTGAAAAACGGTCAGATTTCCATCTGACCGCCTTTATTTTCAGGATTCTTTATTACATTTATACTACCAGAATGTCTTATATTTTTACTTCTGATACGTATCTACTGCAAATAATGGTTCTCCTGCCTTAATCTCTCCATGAGCAAGTAATCTGATTTTCTGATTACCCTGTAGTTCTGTACATAAGATTGGAGAGCATAAGGATGGTGCATTAGCACGGAGATATTCCAGATCAAGTTCAAGAAGCTTATCGCCTTTTTTCACTTTCTGACCATTTTCAACAAAACATGTAAATCCTTTTCCATCCAGTTTTACTGTATCAATGCCTATATGCATAAGAACAGAAACACCACTGTCAGTCATAAAACCGATTGCATGTTTTGTATTGAAGACAAATACAACCTCTCCATCTTCCGGAGCAACGATAACTGGGTTTACAGGAGTTACAACAGCTCCATCCCCCATCATTTTTCCTGCAAATGCTTCATCTGGTGCAGTGGAAAGATCATCAGCGATTCCTGTAATAGGGCTGGAGATAATCACAGTTTCTTTTACTGTTTCAATCTGCTCTTGTTCAGCTTCCGGCTGTTTTGCAGCTTCTGTCTGTTCTTCCATTGTATGAATTTCTTCATCCGGAGCAGTTTCCAGATAGTCTTCAAAGTTGGATTTGATTACAGTAACCTTTGGTCCATAGATAATCTGTACACCATTTCCTTTATGTACTACACCACTTGCACCTGTTGCCTTTAATACTGCATCATTTACCAGTTCTGATTTATTTACAGTACAACGAAGTCTTGTTGCACAGCAGTCCACATCAGAAATATTTTTCTTACCACCAAGACCTCTTAAAAGGCCTTCGCAAACAGGATCATCTGCAACAACACTGTTTTCTCCATCTTTTCTGGCATTCACATCTGCTCTTGTATACAGCTTTACTTCTTCTGCATCATCTCTGCCTGGAGTCTTTAAATCCATTTTCAAAATCAGGAAACGGAATAAGAAATAGTAAACAATAAAGTAAACAACACCTACAACCACAATCCAGATCCAGCTTGTCTTTGCATTACCCTGTAAGATACCAAACAGGAATAAGTCAATAAATCCACCGGAGAAAGTCATACCTACTCCGACATTTAAAATGTGCATCAGCATATATGCAAGACCTGCAAATACACAATGAATTCCATATAGTAATGGTGCTACAAAGATAAATGTGAATTCAAGAGGTTCTGTAATACCTGTCAGCATGGAAGTTAATGCTGCGGAAAGCAGTAAGCCTTCAACAGCTTTTTTCTTTTCAGGTTTTGCAGTGCTGTACATTGCAAGTGCAGCTCCTGGAAGTCCAAAAATCATCAGAGGGAATTTACCTGCCATAAATCTTGTAGCAGATACAGCAAAATGTGTTACGGTTGGATCAGATAACTGTGCAAAGAAAATATTCTGTGCACCTTCGATCATCTGTCCTGCAACTTCCATAGTTCCACCAACAGCTGTCTGCCAGAAAGGAAGATAGAATACATGGTGAAGACCAAATGGGATTAACAGACGTTCCATAAATCCATATACCCATGTTCCGGCATAACCAGAACGAAGTACCAGGTCACCAACAGCATAGATTCCAGACTGAATAGCAGGCCATACAAAGTACATGAGCATTCCTACAAGAACATAGACAATTCCTGAAATAATAGGTACAAATCTAGTTCCTCCGAAGAAAGATAATACCTGTGGCAGTTCAATCTTGTAGAAACGGTTATGCAGTGCCGCAACACCCAGACCTACAATAATACCGCCAAACACACCCATCTGTAAGGAAGTGATTCCACATACCTCTGTAGTAGCACCAGCCAGCATTGCTTCGGCACCGCCATTGATTTTGATTAATGTTCCAATGGAAGCGTGCATAATAAAGAATGCAACAACTGCAGAAAGAGCAGCAACTTCTTTTTCTTTCTTTGCCATACCAATGGCAACACCCATAGAAAATATAATTGGAAGGTTTGCGAATACAATGTTTCCTGCAGAATTCATAATCTGCAGAATATCATTAATGATAGTACCAGGGCCCATGACATTTAATAAGCCATATGCTTCCAGCATAGTTTCATTTGTAAATGAACCACCAAGTCCCAGCAGCAGACCAGCTACTGGAAGAATTGCGATTGGAAGCATAAATGAGCGTCCAACCCTTTGCAGAACTCCAAAAATCTTGTCCTTCATAGTTTTCCTCTTTTCTTTCATCCCTGTGTATTTTTTTGAGTGATTATGAAGGGAAGTATGACCAGAACACTGCGCGCCTGTATTCCGATTGCCATAACAAAAGGCACTAACCCTACACAAATATCAAAAAAATATTTATGCACAGTTAATGCCTGCTTATTCAGTAACACACTATGTCTGTAAAAACTTATACCACAGTTCCAATGTAATAGCAATGATTTAATACAAAACACACCTGGATTTCAAACTGTTTTCAAGGGATTTTAGATGAGCCCGCTCTCTCATCCAGTAACTTACACAGATTCATTTACACTCTTAGAAAATACTCTTGAATACCAAGCCGAGAATTACACATTCTTTGGTATTGTCAGTAAGTATTTGAATTGATATGCAGCACTGTTTGTTCTTGTAAGAGAGTACAGTGGATGTGATGGGATTGTTTTAAAAGTAGATGGCAACAACATTACAATTCAAGACAGTAACTATGATGGCATTACCAATACGTTTGAAGATGCAAAAAGTGACTGAAAAACAGTCACTTATATACTTGATGAATATAGAAATAGATTAGGTGGAGTTGTGTTTGCGAAGCCTAAATAACTTATTTTATCCCAATGTCATTAAGTTAAGCACTGATGATCATTGAGAATTAACAAAATATACTAAAGCTAAGGATAGTAGTCTATGT
>CAKVIS010000028.1 GCA_934754415.1 uncultured Bulleidia sp. | reverse complement strand
TGTTGGCTTTTTTCTTTTGACCAAAATTGGCGTTTTTCTCCTGACCCAGAATGGCTAAATTCTCCTGACTCTAACATCATATAATAAAAGAAGTATTTAAAGAACTATTTAATCAATCTATCTATCAAAGGCTAATTGATAGATAGATTTTTTATTAATGATTTCGACTGCCATCTTTGCCAGATGGCATTTTGTCAGAAACAAAATTCAGCCCTTTGGTAACACTGAGCCTTCAAGTGTAGCAGGGAGATATCCCATTTATAAAGCGGCTTTCGCGGCATATGCTCAATCTGCAGATATATTAAAAAAATTGCATAAGTTTTTGAAACTTACACAATTTTGTTAACAAACCCTTTTTATTCAAGATTCATCAGATAACTGCTATCTGTAAGAAAATCAGAATCAGCTGTACCATTTACTACAACAGCTGTATGAAGACTGTCCAGTACCACATCCGGCACAGCTATAACATACGTATTTTCAAAAGAATCACCAGGCGCAAAATCTTTCTGATATAACGCATGCTGTGCAGAATCTCCAGGCTGATAAGAATGATAAATGACTCCACTGCTGGTATACCCAAGATTTCCTTCATCGCTGTATCCCTCTACACTCATGATATACCCATACTGATAGAACATAGGAATTACAGAATCACCCGTATTCTGTATAAGAGTGTCTATACAGACAAATGTCCATTCTTTCTTAAGATTTCCATCTTCATCAATAAACAATGGATCTTCTGTCAATTTTCCAAGGGCATTGGGATCTTCATGAAGTTCCTCTCTGTCTTTAATATACGAGACATTTTCAATCGTATACGATACTTCCCCCTCTGCTCCACTTGGTGTTACTGTAATGGTTCTGTGCAGATCCAGATCTTTATCCCTTGCATACAATGTTTCAAGATTCATTATCCAGTCTTCTGTACTTTTTCTTTCCTGTAAAGACTGAGAGAAATCTTTCAGTACAGCACTGTCAAAGGTATCAATATTCACTTCCTGTGCATTTTCTGCATTCTTATCTCGTTTCATCTGTTTGATAGCATTTGTCACTTTATCAATATTACTTACAGCCACCACCCCTGCAAGTAAAGCAACAATTGCTCCGGTTATCATTGTATTCTTATGCATATCAGTATTTCACCCTGCCTTCCACGATATTATAAATTTCATCAGATAAGGAACTTAAAGACTCTCCATCATGACAGGCTAAGACTATCAAAGCGCCTCTTTCCTTATGCTTTAAAATAATCTTCTTTACCTTCTCTACACTTTCTTCATCCAAGGCATTAAATGGTTCATCTAATAAGATGATGTCCGGATTCTCCATGAAGCAGCATGCTAATCCTAACTTCTGTTTCATACCTAATGAGTATTTTCTATAGGTCCTTGTATCATGAGGATCCAGTCCCACTTCCCTCAGTGCATTTTCTATATCTTCTTTTGTAGCTACCTCTTTTAAAGAAGCTATCATCTCAAGATTCTTATACCCTGTAAAATTATCCAGAAAAGCAGGAGATTCTATCAAGGCACTGATGGATCTAGGAAAAGAGATATCTTTTCCAAGTCTTTCTCCATCTATCTCCACATAGCCATGTGTAGGATAGATAAGACCACATACAGCTCTTAGTAACATCGTCTTACCACTGCCATTGACACCTTTTAAGCCATACACTTTACCACCGGTAAAGGATAAGGACACATCTTCTAATATCACTCTGTCTTTAATTGTCTTGGAATACTTCACTATATTTACTTGTGTCATACACTCACTCTCTTTCCAGATAATCGTATTTCTTTAAAACCAGATTTCCTGCTATACATAAAACCACTATCAGTATCAGCTCTATCACTATACCCTTTGCAGGATCAATAAATCCTGTAATGCCTTCTTCAATGAACTGACGATTTTGCTGGACATTACGTACAATCATGGAATAATTACCAATCAGGAAATATGATAATTTATAATCAGATGCCAGTATATATACCAGCTCTATTCCATACACATAGACCGGTTTTACAACCAGCTGTAATACCACCATGGCGATACCAAATACCAATGATGTAAGAAATGGCATTACAAAAACAGCACGATAGATATCTAAGGTTGTATGATTGGCAATGAAGATACCGGAGGACATGGCTATAAGATCTTCATGCAGAGTAAATACCTGATGAGAAAAAGGTACTGTCACTGCAAATGTAAACACAAATAACAGGCAGTAGTACAGAATGATACTGACTACAGCATACGCAACCTTTCCCAATAGCCAGGAGGATGTATGTGATGTACGAATCAGGTATTGCTGACCAAGTCTTGTACGTTCATCACTTGCATAACTTCCTACAATATATAAGGTAATCATCTGTTCACTCAGCCACATATATGGTATTTCATATTTCATATTTGGATTGGCGGTAAAGTAGATTTTCCCCTTGAACAGATAAATGCACATATCCATAAAACTGGAAGGTACAGTATATGGTTCATTCATATACATGGCATGAATCTGTATCTTATAATTACAGAAATACACAACCAGTAAGGCAAGAACTATCAGATACTTATATCTGTTTTTATATACACCAGCATAGATATCATGTGATGACTGTTTGATTATTTCCTTAAAATACCTTTGTCTCATACCATCACCACAAATCATTCAGTAAAACACTGTACTTTTCAGGATATAAAGTAAATGTCACTCTTAAAGGTATTTTATCTATCATATTCCCTTCCTTCACACCCCAGTATAATCCCCATTCAGTATATGGTAATTCTGTTTCATAGGTTTCTCCAGGTTGAAGAGTCGGAGCCAGTCCTGCAGAAGAGTTGTCATGAAGTTCCATATAGGTAATAAGTTCCAATGCGTCTGCCTGATCCACAGTACTGATCATAATTGGATATAAAATTACTCTCTGTTCTGTATCAGACGTATTTGTCACTCTGACTTTTACAGAAATCAACTGTGCATTGTCATTCTGCCGGGTATTTAAAGACGGATCTGTTAAATTATGTTCTTTGACAAAAGAAATATATTCATAGGTTTCTACACCTGTCACTTCAAATGTACAGCCAAATAATTCAAACGGTTCATGCATAGAATAGGTTGTATAACCGCCTGAAGGATATTTACGTTTCTGATTGGAAAATCCTGCAATCCATATTCCCCCAAGAAGGATACTGAGTACCAGTATCAGGATATGTCTTCTCTTATAACGTTTCATCATGATTTGCCCCATATACATACATACCAACACAGACAAGTAACAGAATAACTGCTTCTATAAGTACAATTGGAAAAGTAATCCCATTAACTCTTTGTGCAGGTGTCAGAAAGTTCTCTATTGCCCATTGAGGATACTGTAAAGCTCCTGCTACAGTGCCTTCAAACATGAACACTACAAATGGAAAGATAAGAGGTATAAATCTGTTCGTACTGAAAATGCCCAGTCCTGTTCCTAAAGCAGAAAACAGTCCACTGTACACAAAGATAATACACAGATACACCATCATGTATATACAAGAATGTGTATAGTACAGCTTACTGAACATCTGTCCGAAATCTATAAATGTATTAGAAGCTTCCGGCATTAAAGGAATAGAAGGTCTTACCATAGTACAAAGATATATATCTATCAGTAAAGGAATACAGACGGTAATACCACCCACAAGAAAGGAACAAAGTAGTTTTGACTGATAATATTTTTTTCTGTTTTCTCTGAAGAATACATTTTTCACATAACCGCTTACATGATCATTGGTAATACTGTCACCATAAGGTAATACAGCAAGTACAGGAATCAGCATAAAAAAAGCAGTAGAAGGAAGGGAAAAACATTCCCCTCCTATCCATTCACTGTACCAGGGAATCGGATACATAGAACCAATGATCTGATATTTTGCCATATCCGGTGTAGTCATCAGCGCTGTTAACCATTCACTCCACCGCCTAAAAGGGTGTGTCACAAACATGAAATGTGACAGTACTATCAGTGTCCCAATCCCCAATGATATGTAAAGACGTTTACTATGAAGTATTCTTTCCAAATCAATTCTCAAGAATTTTTTCATAGTATCCTCTGCGTATCTCTATCGAATATAATCGCTTGCAGGTAAAACACCTGCTTCAGGTACACTGTCAGGACTCCAAACACCTGCAGCTGTTCCAGCACCTGATGAAGTAGCACGAATTCCAGCGTGATTATAGCCGTTTTCCTTGACATAGTTATACATGAAACGGCTTTGCCCTGGTTCAAATCTATACTGGTAGGAAAACTGACCTGTATCTGCAGGATCATATGAACAATCCTTTACAAAATAATAATAAGTGTAACCTAATGCTTTTGCAGTATATGCCGGGCCATTACCAGAATAATTCATATATAAACTTGAATCATCCTCTTTAGGCTGATGACCTGTGTCTTTCACTGCACCCTCTTCTGAGAAATAGAAAGAATATGCTCTGTCTACGTTACTTGCTGGAACTGCACTGCTGGCAGAAATTGCTTTGCTTGCTACACCAATGGAAAACATTGCCGTTAGAACCATGGTTGTAATTTTAGTATTAAGTTTTTTCATAAATTTCTCCTTGTTTTTATCTTTTATGTATTTCTTTCAATTATGATTGCTTTAAATTATGCATACCTATATTTACTATAGGCATATACAACAATCTCCGTTCTTATACCTGGCTGTCATTATCAAATACCTCGCCTTTCCTGTCTAAACACTAGCATTCACATGCAAAAAAGTAACGTCATAATTGTGTTAAAAAATGTCAGACACACTTTTGACATTTTCTAACGAAAAAATGACGTTACTTTTCACCTTATGTAGTGTACAAATGGGATGCAAATAGACAAGGAGATTTAAACATATGCGAAAATTATTCATTTATTTACTTTGCCTGGTTCTTACAGGCGGCATTATTCCAGTTGCAGCAGAAGAACCTGCTGACACTTCAGAAGGCTTTTCATTATACGAAGAAGGATCAAAAACATATACTGAAACCGACTCTTATGGAGAAGAATGGGAAATCACTATTACAGCTATCCAGCCTCTTTCCAAAAATGAAAACGCCAACAGTAGAATTTCTGCCGGCGTATATACCGTTTCTGCAAAAAAAGATCTCGTGGAAATGAGATATTATGTAAGTGTAAACACCAATCAATATATCACCCGTGCATTTGATAATGTTGTATATACAGAACCTGGTTATACAGTCACTTCTAATTACCTGACACACACTACATCAAATGTAAAGCAACATGCAAGTGTTTCCAAAAATGGCAAAACTTACAATTATGTATTACTTTGCTATATACAGAATGGAGAAATTCAGAGAGATATTTACTGAGGATATATTCTTTCCTGTGGAAGTTCTATCCATCCGACCGGTACAACAGGACGAAGATGAAAATAAAGAGTTGAGAATTCAAATACCAGAACTCCAATCATAATCAGCTGAAACCACACTGGCAGTTTTTCCCGCTTGGCATACAGGTAAATTGTTAATGCAGGAATCTGTCCAATTGGATACATATAATATTCAAACCAGAATAAGACGGCTATGATAATACAATGATACACAGTTATAGGAGAAATATGATTTCTCAGATACGTTATCCATAGTATGTCTTTCTTCTCTTTTTCAACTACTTCTTCTCCTAATATGCCACGTAACTGTTGAAGATTAGCGTCATTGGGTATTGCTTTACCATTTTCCCACGAAGAAACCAGGGCACGACTGACATTCATAGCTGATGCCAGATCTATCTGTGTCATGTGTTTCTTTTTTCTTTGAGATACCAGTTTCTCTTTACTAAATACTTTCTTCATACTTATGACACCTTATAATACACCCAAGAATAATCAAAACATCCATATTTTATTCCTATATAGAATCGGAGAATAAATATCAAAGAACATATTGTAAACACAATCCACGGATAAGACAGTTTCCTCTTCCATGCAAAAACCATTGCACAAACAGATACAATAACAGAGAAAAAACTATAACAATATTCATAACACTTATAAGCTATAAATATCAGCAGTAAAGGATCTAAGAGATTAGTCTGTAACTCTGACAGCCATTGTGCTTTTTCTTGCTTATACAAAGATACATTCAGATACTCTTCTAACTGCTGTACCTGTTCCTGAGATGGTGTGACAGAACCAGATTCCCATTGTGAGATATAACTTCTGTTGATATGTAAAACATCCGCTATTTCCTGCTGACTGCACTTTTTCTCTTTACGTATCTTTTTAAATAAATCTTTATCAAATATCTTCATAACTTTCTCCCAAAATACCTTCTTAGTTTAATTCAATAGTTCTAAATGACGGCGACTGCATTAAGTACCCATAATGTATTTCCATGTACTTTAAACACACAATAACTAACAGGGAAATAACCGCAACGTACCATATACTGGACATATGTCTTTTATAAATAAATACCAGTGATCCTGCTAACAGGAATATCGTTACCAGAGATACATAGAAATAACTGCATGCCATCAAAGCTATCACTATACAGGCATCCAGTATAACTGGCAGATACTTTCTATAAGCTTCTGTATCACCTTTATGTAAAGATACTTCCAGTATGTCTTCCAGTTGTTTTAACTGCCTGCTGTTTGGTTCAGCTTTCCCATTTTCCCAGTTAGATACAATAGTTCTGCTTACAAACAACTTTGCTGCTATATCATCCTGAGAAAGTTGCTTATGGATACGTGTATCCTTAAATGATTCTACATTAAAATTCTTCATAGATATAGTATACACCTGTAGAGTACGTAATTGTTTCATGAGTTTATGTAATATTTTATAGCAAACAGATCTTAAAAAGAGGAGTTAGCTCTCCTCTTTTCGTTTTGGGTTATGCTGAATTTCAACCCTTATGACACATCTGATACAGCGTGAAACCAATCAAGACTTACAGATTAACCTGCAAATACCACTCCGAATATCACTGCAATAAATGCAATATACAGTAATACCATGAGGATAGACACATATCCGTTCTGTTCTTTATTACCGATTCTGGATACTGCAAGTATCTTTGTTAATGCGGATAAACCTGTAAACAGTAATCCAAGTTCCATATCCACAAAGAAGCAGACAATGGCAATCACATCCAGCACTGTAGGAAGGAATAGCTTTCCACAGGCTTTACCAAAGGCATCCTTGATTAGTTTAGGGGCTAATACCACTTCTTCAAGATAGAAAAATACAAAGGAGCTTAAGGAAATCACAGAGCCAGCCACACAATAGGTCGCAATGTCTGGATGTGAGAATTCCTCTTCAAAGCCATACATAGCTCCACCCATCATATTCATAATCAAAGCAGTAAAACTGCTTGTGACTGCATAAATTAATACAATGGCCGCAATGACATTCACTATAAGAATCACCAGTGCTGCAATACCATTTAATGGTGTTCTTGCAAAAGGATTCTTTACATATGCCTTTAATCCCAGTTCCTGTTTTGGCTTTTTGGATGGCTGAGCTAATGGCGTTTCTGGTACAGGAGTTTCCTGCACAGATACTGGCTGTACAGGTGTTTCAGGCTGTGCCTGTTTTATACCGCAATACGGACAAAACTTGGCATCTTCAATTTCTCTTCCACAGGAAATACATTTCATATTTGTGTCCTAATCATATATGTAGATCCAGCCAAATGCCGGTATATGATATCCCTTTCCTATTTCATCATTCTTTTCATTTATAATAACTGCTGTTTCTTCATAAAGATCATACTGTATGGTTACAGTATTCTTTTCCGTCTGTGCAGTGACTGCTTTCAGATGTGTACCATAGCTATAGGTATATGTTTTGCTGTAATCCTGATGAATCAGATTGCTGTACTGCGTTTCCATCTGCACTCTTCCTTCTTCATCATACACATAGCTTTTATAGGTGCCTGTAGATTTCAGTCTGGAAAACAGATTCTTACTGGTACATACACCTTCTTCATACGTATATTTCCAGGTATAGGTACTGTCATCTTTCATATGCCACTGTGATTCTTCCAGAATTCTTCCATTACCATTATCATGATAACTGTACTTTATCAATCCATTTTCAGGATCTTCTGTTTCCATCAGATTTCCATCCTGATATACTTCTTTTTTCCATGCAGGTAAGGTATCTGTATGGAGATTTACTGTATATTGTGTACCTTCTTTGGAAAAATCAAATCCATCATAGATAAGCGTACCATCCAAAGATACAGAAGACACTTTTCCTTCTGTATAGGTAAGTTCTACTCCTTCAGGTAAGGCAACTATATTTCCATTTTCATCTGCAGTAATACCCTCTTCACTGTGTAAGGAAGGATCTGCCTGTAATTTCAGAATGGTGTTACCTGTCAGTTTGCTGTCCTGTTGCAGATAGGAGGGGTATTGCTGCATATACAGCTCATGAAGTTTTACAGCATCTTCTTCAGGTAATGTTTTTACCTTTTGATACCAGCGTATCTGTTCTATGGGATCCTTTGCATTTCTGGCAGCTTCCAGAGGATCTGTACATCCACTCAGTAATATTGCACAAAGTAAAATACTTACTCTTTTCATTAAGAATACAGATAACTCTTTACCTTGATACGCACTCTTCCCAGAGTAATTTCATCACCTTCATGCACTTTAGCTTTTCCTAGAGGTGGTAATTTTACTTCGTTTAAGAAAGTACCATTATGTTCAGAGACATCTTCAATATATACTTCTTCATTTTCTTTAATGAACTTTGCATGTCTTCTGCTGACAGCAGGTTCACTGATGACAATATCACACTTATCTCCTTCTCTTCCTAAAAGACATGGGAAAGAAGGTACTTTCACTTCCTGTGTAAACCCATTAACTGTCACACCTAATACAAGACCTGTAATAATCTGACTTGGTGTTCTTGAAACCACTGTTTCTTCTTCAGGAATTTCCTGAGGAGAAGATTTAAAGGACATAAGATCAAGATCAGAATTTTCAGAAACAGGTGGAGCAGGTTCCAATGGTGTTAAAACAGTTGGACTGTCCTCTACAGTTCTTGAGACTTCTAATGGTGTCAGTCTCTGATTTTTTGCCATTGGGGCATGATTTACAGGTACTTCCTTTTCTACATACAGAATCTGGTTTTTCTTGATAGCCAGTACAATAATGGCAATGGTTTCTACAAGGATAATTCCCAGAAAGATTACAAATAACATTTTTACCAGTTTTGGATCAGATAATAAAGTTGTCATACTCTAACTTCCTTTCTATATTACTATACCTCATTCTTTCGTACGATGTACGAGTTCATAAATGCGATTCTTGGAAACACCTGTTTCCTTGCTTACTTCTTTAACAGCCATGGAAGCTTTCATACCCTTCTCTATATACTCTTCCACCTTCTGTAATAACACTTCTTCTGTAACAGCTTCCTGAGGATCCATGGTATTGCCTTCTACCACGATCACCATTTCGCCTTTTAATTCATTCACTACTTCCAGTATTTCTTCAATTGTACCTCTTAGAAATTCTTCATGCAGCTTGGTGAGTTCTCTTGCAAGTGTACATCTTCTGTTACCAAACACTTCCAGTAAGATACGTAATGTTTTTTCTATTCTGTGTGGTGCTTCATAGAACACCATGGTCATAGGATAGTCTTTATACATCTGTACCTTCTTTTTACACTCTGAACTGCTGGAAGGTAAAAAACCTATAAACAGAAATGGTTGTGCCACAAGTCCAGAAGCTACAAGTGCATTCAGAAAAGCACTGCACCCTGAAACAGGCACCACATTATAGCCTTCCTGTGTGGCAAGGGTAACTACCTTCTGTCCTGGATCATTGATCAAAGGATAGCCTGCATCTGAAATCAGAGCTACATTCAACCCTTCACTCAACAGTTTTACAATTCCCTTACAGCTGCTTTCTTCATTGAAATTCTGATACGCAATCAAACGTTTGTGAATATCAAAGTGTTTTAACAGCTGTCCTGAAGTTCTTGTGTCCTCACATGCAATCACATCCACACTGTTAAGTATTTCCAGTGCTCTAGGTGTCATTTCCTGTAAATTTCCAATAGGTGTAGGCACTAAATACAAAGTACTGTTGTCATTGGAAAAAGACTTTTGGCGAATCACTTTGTTTCCTCTTCTTTCTTTTTACGTCCAAATGTACGTACTGTTACATTAGGATTCTTTGCAGTATCTGTCTGTCTGTTCTTTCTTGTAAAGGTACGCACTTCTGCATTGGAAGATTCTTTATTCTTTCTGGAGAAAGATCTGACTTCCTTATTCTGTACAGGTTTTTCTCTGTCTTCACGTTTAGGTTTACGTAGAACTGGTTTTTCCTCTTTCTTTACATGTACCACTGTCTTTTGAACAGGTTTTGGTTCTTCCTCTTTCTTAGCAGGCATCACCACACCTTTTCTTGGAATGGCTTTTGTACGAAGATCTTCCAGAGTGATGAAAATGGCATTTTCTCTGTTTTCCAGTTTTGCCTCATCTGCCATGACATTCATACCTGTAATACGATAGATATTTCCTTCGTATTCCACCTGAGATCCCATCTTAGGTAATCCACATGTCATTTCCTTATAGTCATCATCTTCATACTTTAAACAGCACATGAGTTTACCGCACATACCGGATAACTTATCAATATTTAAAGCCAGTAACTGATTCTTGGCCATATTGATGGAGATAACATCAAAGTGTGTCTTGAATCTTCTGCAGCAACATTCCATACCACATGGGCCAATACCACCAATCATCTTGGCTTTATCTCTTTCCCCAATCTGACGTAATTCAATACGGCAATGCAACTGGGAGCCAAGTATTTTTAATAATTCTCTGAAGTCTACTCTTTGTTCGGCAAGGTAAACAAATAACACCTTAGATCTGTCCAGAGTATATCTGGCACTTAAAAGATCCATAGGAAGTTCCAGCTTTTTAATTTCTCTGTGACAGATATCAAAAGCGATATCATTTTCTTCCAGGTTTTCTTCATAGTCCCTTTTATCTCTTTCAGTAGCCAGTCTTAAAACAGGACGTGTAGGCATGGTAATTCCCAGTTTTCCTGTTTCAATAGCATCGGCATCTGCCTGTCCAAGTTCAATACCCTGTTGTGTTTCTACAACAACATAATCCCCTTTATGAATGTCTTTTGTCTCACAGCCAAAGGTATATGGCTTTCCGTTTGATTCAAACTTAATGGCAACGGCATATGTGTACGTTACCTTTTCTTCCTGTATTTCCTTTGTGTCTTCCATCAAAGTTCCTCCAACATATACATCGTCTGTGCAAGTACAAGATACGGATCATTGTATTTATTGCACTTATCCATCTGTGTATTTACACATATCAACATCTTCGTCATCTTATGCAGATCTGTTTCCTTATTAGCTTTACTCACATACCAGTGAGGCCCCCGGGCACTGTGACAGATCACATCATGACAATACGTATTCAGCATATCCAGAAACAGTCTTACAAGTTCAATACAACTGCTTCTTTCATTGAGTTTATAACTGACATCATAATCTACTAACAGTTCTTCCTTATCCCCCTGCAGATACTGTTGCAGCATATCCAGGGCATGGGAATATACATCACTTTCATAGATATCTTTCAAACCTGTATTGGCATGAATCACATGAGAAAACATCCAGCAGTCTTCTTCAGGAATACCTTCTTCTTTTGCAAGAGTCATTCTGTATTCACTGGTCATAGCTGTAAAAGGAATCATGGTACATCTGGACACAATAGTTGGTAAGATACGATGAATGTTATCAGTGATAAGTATACCCACCACATCTTTCCCTGGTTCCTCCAGAAATTTCAGCAGACTGTTCATAGCAGAAGAACTGCTGTTTTCAAAATGGTCCAGAATATAACATCTTGTGCCGGTACCTTCTTCAGAACTTGTCTTGGAAAACTGCAGTTGCAGATCATCCACATCCTTTTTGGAAATACTCTTTGCATTGCCATCCAGATAGACAAAGTCCATATGTGCGCCTTCTTCTATTCTTTTACACGTATCACAGCTCTGGCATGCCAGACCTTCTTCTGTATGTGTACAAAACAAAGACTGTGCCAGTAAATACGCTGCTTCTTTCTTAGGGGTTCCCGCAGGACCTGTAAAGATATACGCATGGGAAACCGTATGATTCACTAATGCTGTCTGAATGGCAGTAAAAGCAACAGGCTGTGTTTTGCTTAACAGATCTTTAAGCATCTAACAGTCCTTTCACAATGGTATATGCCTGTTCAATAACTTCTTCTACAGGTTTTTGTGCATCCACAATGATCATTCTGTCTTTATACATGGAAATCACTGTATGATATCCATCATACACAGCTTTATGGAAGCTGGCACTTTCCTGATCCAGTCTGTCAAGACTGGTTCTGGAAGAAATTCTTTCCAGGCCTACTTCTGCAGGTATATTTAAAAAGATAGTCTTATCCGGCATGTGTCCTTCTATGGCAAATTCATTAATGCCATACACTTCTTCAATACCAATTTTTCTTCCACACCCCTGATACGCAAGAGAGCTGTCAATGAATCTGTCAGAAATCACAGTAATTCCTTCTTCCAATGCAGGCAGTACTTTCTCAACCAGATGTTGTCTGCGACTTGCGGCATATAATAAAGCTTCTGTACGTGCATCCATCTCTGTATTGGCAGGATCTAAAATAACACCTCTGATTTCCTCTGCTATTTTAGAACCACCAGGTTCTCTGGTATATTTCACTGCATAGCCTTCTTTTTGAAGTCTTTCAATAACTGCAGTACTCACTGTAGTTTTACCCGATCCATCCGGACCTTCAAATGTAATAAATAATCCCTTTTTCATATTTTTGATTATACCACGTAGACCCCTTTATAAAAAAGGACTGTTTCAATCACCCCAACATAAAAAGAGCGAATATATCGCCCTTTTTATGATTGAAATACTGCCGTGGGCCCCCCTCACCGTTCAAACAGTGCACCCCACATATCGTATATCAGCTTTCCAGGGAAAATTTAAGCCTCGCAGTATTCTTCTATTCATAGTATACAGTAAATCTGTCGTCTATCAAACCCTTATTGAGCCTGTACTTTTTTAGCTTTTTTCTTCCCTTTCCATGATGCCTTCCTATGTAGTTTATATGTACTACATATTCCGCCTTATCCAAAATTGGTTTATCGATAGCCACTTCCACTCCATAATAATCGTTTGAAGATGCTGGATATAACTTATAAAAGATATAATCTCTATATCCTTCATGACTGCCATGAACCAGTACATCATATTCTTCAATAACTTCTTTCAGTTTTCCATAGACATCAAACGTATATTCTTTTCCATGCCTCCATAAAATATAGGCAAAGTTATCTCTGGTCATAACTATATCTTCACAATGAATTCCATATTGCTTCAGGATAACGGGAGTATGTGCAATCACATATCCTTCTTTAAAACCATGATGTAGTAAAGCTTCTTTCCAGGCTTCCTTACAATCAAAAACTGTTTCCTCCTTTACCCATTCCATATGTTTGTGGACATAGTCGAGAAATGCATCAAAAGTGTTTACTGTATATGCCATCAGATGTACAAATATCCTCTCATTATTACATACACTTTTTCGCTTTTCTTTTTACAACCCAACAGAAAAAAAAGAGCGAATATCTCGCCCTTTCAATAAAAACATATGACTGTTCAAACAGTATATCAGCCTTCTGCGTGTATTTCTCCTGCTCTTTTCAAAGCATTCTTACTTGCAATAGGTCCGATAACTTCATATACCAGCGTAGCACTTAAGATAACTGTCTGAATCTGCTGACCATATTCCAATGGTAACTGTGCCAGTGCCATGGTAGCCATACCAATAGCTACACCTGCCTGTGGCATCAGTGCCCATCCGATATTGTCTTTGACTACAGCAGGCTGATGGGTAATGGTACCACCAAGCCAGGAACCAAAGAACTTACCGCCAAATCTTGCAAAGATGTAGATAATTCCAATCAGACCTACCTTTGGTAATGTGGCAAGATTTAATTCTGCTCCGGAAATGACAAAGAATAACATGAATAAAGGATATGTCCAGTCATCAATGCAGCCAAGAATTCTTTCTGCATCATTTCTCAAGTTGACATAGACAGCACCCATAGCCATACACAATAACAGGTTGGATAATCCAAAGTGATCTGCAATACCTACACCAAAGAATACACAGGCAATGGCAACAGACATTCTGTTGGTATGACTCTTAAAGTATCTGTGACTTAATGCCAGCACAAACCCAATCAACGCCCCTGCAATCAATGCCAGTACAATATCCATTAAAGGAATCAGTAAGGTGTTTGTTACACTGAATGGATCATGATTGACCATACCTGTCGCAATATTGACACAGATGGAATAGGCAATCAGACCTGTGGCATCATCTGCCGCAACTACAGGTAATAACATATTGGTTAATGGTCCGCTTGTCTTATACTGTCTTACAATCAGTAAAGTAGCAGCAGGTGCAGTAGAAGCTGCCAGAGCACCTAACATGACACATACAATCGGATCAAAGCCAAGCAATAAAGTAATGCTCATAACAAACACTACAGCAAAGATGGATTCAAATGCTGTAATAATCAGAGCTGGTTTACCAATAGCTTTCAGACTGTCCAGTTTAAACTGATCACCAATGGAAAACGCAATAAAGCCAAGTGCTGCTTCTGTAATAATACTGAAATTGTTTAGCTGATCTTCAGGAACCAGTTTTAATACACACGGTCCCATCAGCACACCTGCAATCAGGTAAGCTGTGACATTCGGTAATTTCACAAGACGTGTTACACGAGTCATTAAAAGACCACCCAGCATGGCTACAGATAAATAGAATAGTGTACTCATAATTAATTCTTAGACACTTCCCATCTGGTAATCGGTAATGTAAACAGAATACCTGTGTTTGGTAACTTCATATCTCCGGATACTGTATGAATAATATCTACAGCTTTCTGAATCTCTTCATCTTTTAAGACAATCATAATCATTTTGTTTTCCTGACGACCAGGATTCACAAACTGACGTAATCCCCCGAATATCGTTGGTGCATCCACACTGTCCTGGTTTAATGACTTTAACATCCCCTCACAACTCACAACAGTTGCGCCATGAAAGCCTGCTTTAGCCAGTTTTACCATGATAGGATCTACCACATTCTCATGGTTTGTAATATGTACTAATAACTGCATACTAACCCCTCTTTCTCTATTTACAAATGTGAATTATAGGAGAAAGTATCACAAATTTATAATTATATATTATGATATATCCATAAGAATTGCTTATGGAGGAACTATGATAGATCAAAGAATAGAAACCTTTCTGTGTGTCTGTAAATATATGAATTACACCAAAGCCTCTCAGGAATTACACATTACCCAGCCTGCAGTATCCCAGCATATCCGTTTTCTGGAAGAAAGATATGATGTCAGACTGTTTACCTACCGTGACAGAAAACTCTCTTTGACAAAAGCAGGAAAGATATTATATGAAACCATGACTGTCATACGTAATGATGAAGAAATCATGATCAAAAGCATGCACACTTCCACACCTGTCATCCATCTTACATTTGGCGTTACTTTAACTGCAGGAGAATATACACTGCCAGATATCTTAAGCAAATTCTTACAGTGTCATCCGGAAATCAACCTGCATATCGTGTATGGTAATGCCAAACAGTTATTATCCAGACTGGAAAAGGGAGAAATACATTTTGCCCTTATTGAAGGATACTATCCGTTTAAAAAGTATGAACAGTTACATTTCTATACTGACAGTTTTGTATGCCTCTGTTCTTCAGATCATGTATTCCATCATAAAATAGAACATGTCAAAGATTTACTGGAGGAAAGATTACTTTTAAGAGAATCTGGTTGTGGTACAAGAGACTTACTGGACAGCTATCTGAGCACCTATAACCTTTCTTATACAGATTTTCAAAACTATGTGGAAATAGAAAACGTTTCTTCTATCATCTCCTTATTAAAGAAGGATACAGGTATTGCCTTTTTATACAGACTTGCCGCAAAAGAAGAACTGGAAAACGGCACTTTAAAAGAAATTCCTATCCAGAATCTTCCCTTACATCAGCACACTACCTTTGTATGGAATAAAAACAGTGCCTACAGTGAAAGATACAGAAAAATATGTACGGAATTAGCTTCGTATTTCACAATTCTTTAGACATGCCTGTATGCCTTTGTGGTAAACTAATCCATGTTTATGAAAAAATTTAAAAGAAGACGTTTAAATCTGGATGCCTTCATGTTAGTGGTGGTCATTCCTGTCATATTAGCCATATGTATTGTAAAGATTGTTTTCTTTTCCATACCGGCACAAAAAACAGAACCAGTTCCCACTGCTTCTTCTACACCGGAAGTCACTGCACAGCCAGTTCCTTCTTCCACCCCTGAAGTCAGTGCACAGCCTGAAGATAACCCATATCCAGACAGTTTATTTACAGATACTGACAGTATCCTGTTATTAGCCAATAAAAAACACCCTTTGCCTGATGGGTATGTACCATCTGATCTTGTTATTCCAAATGTACAGGAAAGAAACGGCACATGGATGTTACGACAGGAAGCTGCCACAGCTTTGGAAAACATGTTTAATGCCGCTGCTCAGGAAGGCATCAACCTTGTGCTGGGTTCAGGATTTCGTAACAGAGATTCCCAGGAAGAGTTATGGAACTACTATGCAAATACTTATGGGCAGGAATATGCAGATTCTGTATCTTCCAGAAGTAATTATTCCGAACATCAGACAGGTCTGGCAGTAGATCTTTGTAATGCGGATGGCACCTATGACCTGGACAAAGGCTTTAAAGATACTGCAGAAGGACAGTGGTTATATGCCAATGCCCATCTGTATGGATTTATCTTACGATACCCAGAAGGGAAACAGGATATTACAGGCTATGACTATGAGCCATGGCATTTCAGATATGTAGGCATAGATTATGCAACAGCTATTTATGCAGTTTCTCCAGATGAAACCTTTGAAGAATATTTCCATCAGACTGGTGGAGGATACGAATAGGGCATATGCACAGCATGTGTCTTTTTTTTAAAATCTCTGTTATTTTAGAAATTGGGTAATTTTACCCTTTTTCTAAAATAGAAGAGCTTCATTTACCTGTGCATATAAAAAGTCTGGACAAAACCAGACTTCTAAAATTTCCATACATACATGAAAGTGGATACTGTAAAACAATCATCAGCTCTTTTCTTTTTTACATATCCAGACTGTTTTCATTCAGCAAGAAATCAAAAATTCCCATGATGGTAATACCTTCTTCATTTCTAGAGACAGGAGTATTGTCCCCCACAATAATAATCTTTTTGAAAGAATCTGGTATTTTCACTAATGAAGCCTGTTCCTGCTCCATTTTTTCGCAATCCGGCAAAGCAAATGCTGACTGTATGTAATACCTCTTACTTGCATCATTAACTACAAAGTCAACTTCCAGCTGCTTTTTCAACAATTTCTCATTTTCAACAGTTCGTATTTCGACAACACCAACATCCACACTATACCCTCTGTAAATCAATTCATTATATATAGCATTCTCCATGAGGTGTGTCATTTCGAACTGTCGAAAGTTTAGCAGAGCGTTTCTAAGTCCAAGATCTGTATAGTAGTACTTAGATGGAGTACTGATATATTTCCTTCCTTTGATATCATACCTTTCCACTTTTTCTACAAGAAAACTCTCCTGAAGATATTTCATATAATTTGAAATTGTAGGCATGGATAACGATACAGAGCCATTACTTTTAAAAGTATCAGATATTTTCTGCGCATTAGACAGTGATCCTACAGAAGAAGCTATCACTCGCATAAGAGTCTCCATACCGTTTTGATCACGTATGTCGTATCTCTCATATAAATCACGCAGATAAATCTCTTTATTCAGCCTTTCAAGATATTTACTTTTTGATGCATTGTCTGGTTCCGATAAAATATGTGGCAATCCACCATAATACAAATATTCATTCCACGCTTCAAATTTCTCTTTTTTGCAAACGGGAAAAAACTCAGAAAAAGATAATGGTGAAATATGAATTTCATCTCCTCTGCCTCTGAATTCTGTCATGATATCTGAAGAAAGAAATTTTGAATTACTCCCCGTCACATACACATCAACGTTTTCTCTTCTTAAAAGTGCATTCAACACACCATATAAGCGGATTGGTTTATCTTGATTTTTCATTTCTTCTTTTGTAATAGCATATTGTGCTTCATCAATAAAAACATAATATTGCTGAGTCTTATCCACAATCTTATTTTTTATGTATTCGTAAAGTGCACGGGGATCACAATATTCTTCATATTCCACATCATCCAGTGGCACTGTAATAAGGTTTTCTTCTGGAACACCACCAGCAATTAAGTACTCATAATATAAATGAAATAACAGATATGACTTCCCACTTCTTCGAATACCTGTAATCACTTTGATCATCCCGTTATTTTTCTTGCGAATAAGACTATTCAGATAACGATCTCTTCTGATTTCCATACCACACCTCCAGTTTTAGAAATCAGGTAATTTTACCCTTTTTCTAAAGTATATACCTGTTCAATTTCAAAACAAGTTCTATTTTAGAAATTGGGTAATTTTACCCTTTTTCTAAAATAAAATCGCTTCATTTGCCTGTACACATAAAAAGTCTGGAAAATCCAGACTTCTAAAATTTCCATACAGCTAATTGTTTATCCTGATGTTCACTGTGTATCAGTTCTTTGACACCTTCTTTTGTAATTTCATACATGGCATACCCTTCAGACTGAGAAAAGATAACAGAACCATCTTCCTTGTTTACTGCCCTGAAACTGATGGATGGTGCAGTAAAGTAAGGAATGCCTTCCAGTGTGCCATGTGCATACCAGTGTGTATGGCCAGTAAGTACAGCCAATGGGGCATTTTCTATCAGCACACGTTTCAGTTTGTCTCCATTTTCCAATGCAGGAATACCTGGCAGATTTTCAAACTGATGATGCTGTAAGACAACAGAACCAGGATACTTTTGCAGAGTATCTGTTAACCATTGCAGTCTTTCCTCATCAATATAGCCATTTGGTTTTCCTTCCTGACTGTTATCAAAACTGATAAACGGAATATCCTGCAGTACCTGTACCTGCATATATGGCACATCTGTATCCACACCATACCAGCCTGCATAAAATGCTTTCTTACAGTCATGATTACCAAGACAGACAACATATGGAATTCCAGTAGAATCCAGACACAATTTCACTGTTCTGTAATCCTGTGGTGTACCCTCATCACAGATATCCCCTGTAATCACCAGCACATCCACCTGATCTTTCAGTGTATCGATAATCTTCTGTGCTCTTGGTAAACCAGAATCCATCTTTTGCAGCATATCTTCATACAGATTTCCACCTGTATACTGTTTTCTGTAATGAATATCTGAAATATGTAGTACTTTCATATACGCTTAACGTAATTTCTTACGAATGACACCTGTAATAATATCCAGTACATACACTGTCACAATGACTGCCAGCAGAATAATACTGACTTTATCCCAGTTACGTGCCTGAATGGCAAAGATCAAAGGTGCACCAATACCGCCGGCACCTACAAGACCTAACGTAGAAGCACTTCTTACCCCAATTTCAAAATGATTCAGGATCAAAGAAGAATAAATAGGTAATACCTGAGGAATACGTGCATAGAACATTGTCTGTACCCCGTTAGCACCTACAGATCTGCAGGCTTCTACAGGTTCTTCATTCATCTTTTCCATTTCTTCTGCAAATAACTTACCAAGCATACCAATCTGATGTACACCTATGGCAAGCATACCTGCAAAAGGTCCCGGCCCTACTACCTTTACAAAGATAATGGCATAGATCAGTTCAGGGAAAGCTCGAAGAACATCCAGAATGGTTTTACCGATACGTGGAATAGCACTGTGTTTTGACCACAGATTACGACTTGCCAGTAATGTAAAAGGAATGGCAAGTACTGTACCAATGGCAGTACCCGCAAAAGCAATGGCAATTGTCAGAAGAATTAAAGAGAATACATCTTCTCCACTGCCATCATAGAAATATCCCCAATCCGGATGAAACAACTGTTTTACCGTAGAGAGAAAATTCGCTCCGGAGAAATTCACAAAGGCACTGTAATCCAGATCCCATGCACAGAATATGACTACTGCAAGAAGCAGAAGAAATACACATAAGCCGGAGTGTTTCTTTACCATACTCATGCGACTTTCCTCCTTATCCATTCAGACAGTGCATCCACAATCATAACTACAATGAAAATCATCAGAATAACCAGAGATACTCTGTCATACTTGAACAATCCAAGAGAAGTATTCAGAATGACACCAATACCACCGGCACCTACATATCCAAGTACTGTAGAAGAACGGATATTGATTTCTAATGCATAGAAACCATAACTGACAACACTTGGAATAATCTGAGGCCATACTGCCCATACAGCTGTTTTCAGCTTACTAGCACCAACAGATTCACATGCTTCCAAAGCAGATAAATCAATCGTTTCTATTGTTTCATAGAATAACTGTGCAGTTAATCCAAATGTGAAAATCACAATGGTCAGAACACCTGTTGCCTCACCGATACCCACCATGGATACAAGGATAGCAGCTAACAACATGTTCGGAACAGTACGAATCACATTTAACACAAACCGGATAATTCCTGTCAGTACTGTATTCTTTGTCACAATAGTTGTGGCAAGGAAAGAAAACGGTATGGCAAGGCATACACCAAGAATAGTACCCAGTACAGACATCTTCAATGTTCTGATTAAAGGATCCACAAGACTTGGCAGATAGGAAAAATCCGGATGAATCAGTTTGTTTAAAAATACCAGTACCTGCTGAGAGTTATTGAACACTTCACTGAAATCAGCTCCGACAGTGTCTGAAGCAGTGATAAAACACAAGACGATCAGTACTACCACCAGTGCATGTTTGTACCAATTGAAGTGTACTGTATCTTTGATTTTCATGAAGCTGACTCCCCGCCGGGATTAAAGTTACCTTTGTAGATTTCTTTCAGCTTTTCATCTGTCAGTTCTTCCGGTGTACCGTCAAATACCAGCTTTCCATCCTGTAAACCAATAATTCTTGTTGCATAATGTTTAGCCAGTTCCACAGAGTGAATGTTTACAATGACCGTTCTGCCCATGGTTTCATTGATCATCTGTAAGTCACTTAACACTTTGTTGGAAGTCACAGGATCCAAAGAAGCTACAGGTTCATCCGCAAGGATGATGCTTGCTTCCTGAAACAGTGTTCTTGCAATACAGACACGTTGTTGCTGACCACCTGAAAGTTCATCACAACGACTGTGCAGTTTTTCAGATAATCCCACTTTGGCAAGTACTTCATTCACCAGTGCATATTCCTGTCTGGAAAACAGCCCGAAGATACTTTTGAAAGTACCATAACTTCCCAGCTTTCCGGAAAGGATATTTTTCTGTACAGTGCTTCTTTTTACAAGATTGAACTGCTGTGAGATCAATCCGATATGTGTACGCATCTGTTTTAATTCTTTTTTATTGGCTTTTGTAATAGATTTGCCATCAATCAGAATCTCACCTTCCGAGATTTCATTCAGTCGATTGATAGAGCGTAACAATGTACTTTTCCCTGCACCTGATAAGCCGATGATGCAAAGATACTCTCCATCATGGATAGTCAGGCTGATATGATCCATTGCTTTTGTGCCGTTTTTATAAACTTTTGAAGCGTCCTTAATTTCAATCATGCCTTACTCCGCTGCTTTGGCAATGTAGTCTTCGATTGTGTCATAAGCAGCTTCATCAGCTTCACTGTAAGATGTATGATTCCACATAGCCATAGCTTCTTTACCAGCTTCATCATTTGGCATATTTAAGAAGACTTCTTTTACTTTTTCCTGTAAATCTGTACTCATGGAAGGATTTACTGCAATAGCATCATTAGGAATATCTCCCTTTGTCAGATACAGAACTTTCAGATCTTTAAACAGATCATTGTTTTCAAACTTGCCTTTAAATACATAACGTGCACCTTCGAATACAAATGCAGCATCTGCCTGTCCGTTTAATACGGCTGTGATTTCAGATGGAATATCATTGACTGTAATCAATGTGCAGTCTGTTGTAGGGTCAATACCAAGATCCTTCATTTCAGCAACAGGATAAATATATCCGGAAGCAGAGTTAGCACTTAATGTAGCAATTGTCTTACCCTTTAAATCTGCAAGATTTGTCATTGTACTGTCTGCTTTTACCAATACTTCACCTTTGAATGTAGAAACTGCAGAATCAGCAACAGGCTGTTCATTTTCATCATAGTCACCTAAAGCAGAAGATAATAATGCTTTAGCAGCACCCTGTTCACGTGCCTGTACATAGGCAGCTGGTGGCATAATACCGATATCTACCTTACCGGAGGCCATAGCTTCCACGATAGTAGAATAGTCAGTAGCCAATGTTACTGTAACATCACATCCAAGCTGTTCAGATAAGTACTCTTCAAATGGTTTTACCTTAGCTTCCATGGAGCCGTCGTTATTTGTAGGAACGAACTGTACTGTTAAAGATGTTGGGGTTGCATTGTCATCTGCGGTTTCTTTTTTTTCGCCAGATCCACATGCTGTTGTCATCAGCATTCCTGCAACCAGAGCTGCTTTTAAAAGTTTGTTTGTCTTCATAAATTTCCTCTTTCTTTTTTGACGGAATCATTATATCTCCTGTTTTTTCGTTTGCTTACAATTTTTTGAATATTTAACCTGTTTTTTGCTTCATTTAAATAAAAAGGAGTGTAAACTATTTCACCGTAAGTGAGGCGTACTATGAAAACATTGGAAAAGAAAGAATGGCTGCCTTTGATTGGCATGACCATAGCAGCATTTATATTTAACACATCTGAATTTATCTTGAACAAGCGAGAATACTCCCACTTCAATGCACGTGCATAAGTGGTGAGATGAATTACTTTTCTGGCACTTTTTTAGTATAGGCGATATGCCATAATACCAGTGGTATTAGCATATACCGGAAAAGGAGAAGAATATGTATCATTCTGTGAATGTACAGGTAAAGCAAGGAACTGCTTTGTTTCAATGGTGTGACTATAATGCTCACTGTGCCAACAACTTGTATAATGCTGCTCTGTTTCGTGAACGTCAGATGATGACAAGCTCTAAAAAAGCTATCCACGAACTGACGGATAACGAACTTGAAGTGATGAGTGAAGTAGAGAATGCTAAGCAATGGATGACACATCCAAGAGAAGTGCCACCTTCTGGTGTTATGAGCTATACCTTTTTGAATGATGTGATGAGGTTTAATTGTAATCCAGACTATTATGCTGAAGGCTTTCCAATTCACTGTGCCCAGAACATACTGAAGCAGGTGACACAAGACCTTAACAGCTTTTTTAAAGCAGTTAAGAAGTGGAACGTTGCACCATGGGAATTCAACGGTAAACCAAAGTTACCTGAGTACAAGCATAAACAGGGAACCACAACTTTTGTGTCTTCTAATCAGGAGTGCAGAATTCATCAGACAAAAAGAGGCAACTACTATTGCTCATTACCTAAGACAAAAGAAATAGTGCGTCTTGGTAAATCAGTACCAGGTAAACTTATTGAAGTGCATGTAAGCCCAATGAATGGTATTTACCAGATATCCTGTGTGTTTGATGATGAAGTAGAAACTGTTCAACCATCAAAGAAGCATGAAAGAATGGTCGGAGTTGATCCAGGAGTAAATACTCTATTGGCAGTGGTAAACAATTGTGGACTGCCAAATCTGCTGTTTAATGGAAGACCACTGAAGTCCATCAACCAAT
>CAKVIS010000027.1 GCA_934754415.1 uncultured Bulleidia sp. | reverse complement strand
CATTGAAACAAAGCAGTTCCTTGCTTTACCTGTATATTCACAGAATGATACATATTCTTCTCCTTTTCCGGTATATGCTAATACCACTAGTATTATGGCATATCGCCTATACCAAAAAAGTGCCAGAAAAGAGATTTATCTCACTACTTATGCCAGGCATTGAAGTGGGAGTATTCTTGCTTGTTTAAGATAAACTGTGTAAAACCTATCTTCAATATGTTAAGACATGTTTTTATATCAATTCCCATAAATTTCAATCTGACTGGAAGATGTTTTGACAGAAGAACGGACATAACGAAGATAAAATAAAAAGGGCAAAATACACTTTTGTCCTTTTCTTTATGCCGCTTGGCAGAATTGAACTGCCCGTTCATCCTTACCATGGATGCGTATTACCACTATACTAAAGCGGCATTGCTTGACTATTGTACAAAAAGGTCTTAGTAAAATCAATATGCCTGCGCATCTTTTAATGCTTCATACACTTTATGTACAGGTAATCCCATGATACTGTAATAATCTCCTTCGATACTTTCTATGTATCTGGAAGCCATTCCCTGAATACCATATCCCCCAGCTTTATCTACCCATTCTTCTGTATTCAGATACGCTTCTATTTCTTCTTTACTCATGGAAGAAAATGTTACTTTTACCTTTTCCAGAGTGACACAGGATTTCTTTGAAGACACTACTGCAAGTCCTGTATACACCTCATGGCTTCTTCCCTGTAACCCTTCCAGCATTCTGCGGGCTTCTTCTTTATCTTTTGGCTTTCCAAGAGGTGCATTATCCAGAATTACACTGGTATCACTGCCTATCACAATACATTCAGGATACTGTTTTAATATAGTCATCGCTTTTGCATAAGACACTTTCTTCACTTCTTCACCAAGGTCTTTGGTAAAATCCATTGTTTCATCTATATCCGCAGGAATACAATCAAACTCACTTACAACCCTCTCTAACAGTTCCTGCCTTCTTGGAGATTGAGATGCCAAAATCACTTTCTTCATAGTTAATTCTCCCTCACTAACATTTTTATGTTACTATTAAATCACAAAGTAGAGGAAATAAAATAAAATGAATCAACCAACATTAGTTATTCTTGCGGCTGGAATGGGAAGCCGTTACGGGGGAATGAAGCAAATTGATGGTGTAGGTAATCATGGCGAGCCAATCATCGAATTTTCCATATATGATGCCAGACAGGCAGGCTTTGAAAATGTCGTACTCATTATCAAAAGAGAACATGAAGAAGCTTTTAAACAGGCACTGACCAATAAACTGGAAGGCAAAATCAATGTACGCTTTGCCTATCAGGATATGTGCAACATTCCTGAGGGATTTACAGTTCCTGAAGGAAGAGTCAAACCTTGGGGAACCACACATGCTTTACTTGCATGTAAAGGCATTGTGGACGGTCCGTTTGCCATTATTAACGCTGATGACTTCTATGGAAGAGATGCCTACAAGGTTATCTATGATTTCTTAACCACAGAAGTGAAAGACAATCAGTACGCTATGGTAGGCTATCCATGTATCAACACATTAACAGATAACGGAACTGTTACACGCGGTCTTTGTCAGGAAGATGAAAACAAATGTCTGGCTTCTATTGTAGAAATTCAGAAAATTGCAAAAAAAGACGGACATGCAGTGTATGAAGATAACGGAGAGTGGAAAGAGATATCCGATAATTCTTTAGTATCCATGAACTTCTGGGGTTTTACACCAGCTATCTTTAAAGACATGGAGGAAATCTTTACAAAATTCCTGCAGGAACATCTTGAAGAAAACCCTCTTAAATGTGAACATGTTATCCCTACAGCCGTAGGTACACTTGTCGCAGAAAACAAATGTTCTGTGAAGATGTTATCCAGTAAAGATGCATGGTTTGGTGTTACTTATAAAGAAGATAAGCCAAATGTCATGCAGAAAATTCAGGAAATGAAAGATGCCGGAATCTATCCGGATCAGTTATGGTAATTTAACAAAGGTTTAACAGCAGTTTCATCTTTGTGAGAGATACTAGTACAGTACAGGAAAAGGAAAAACACATTATGTTTAAACAATTTACAAAACTGGAAAAAAGCTGGATTTATTATGATATAGGTAATTCCGCTTTCACTATGATGGTCTCTACCATCATTCCTATCTGGTTTAATTCTCTGGCAACTGCTGGCGGCATGAATGACAGTCAGTACCTTGCACAATGGAGTTTTGCGACAAGTATTGCCACCATCATCATCGCCTTCGGCGGTCCGGTTCTTGGATCTATCGCTGATAATAAAGGGTATAAAAAACCATTATTCAAAGCTGCACTGTTTATGGGTGTCCTTGGATGTATTGCTTTAGGTCTTGTACCAAACTGGTATATCTATCTCATCATGTATGTCATTGCCAAAGTGTGCTATCAGTCCTCTTTGATTATCTATGACTCCATGTTAACAGACGTAACAACACCTGAAAAAATGGACCTTGTCTCTTCTCAGGGATATGCCTATGGCTATCTTGGCTCCTGCATTCCATTTGTAGTCGCACTGTTACTATATGTCTGCGGCAATCCTGATTTCCTTGGGATCATTCCTGAAAAGTTATCTATCGCCTTAGCCTTCCTTGTAGTAGGTATCTGGTGGTTAGGTGTTACAGTACCGTTATTGAAAAACTACGAACAGAAATACTATATTGAAAATCAGAAAGGTAAGATCAAAGAAAGCTTTACAAGACTTGGTTCAACCTTAAAGAATATGTTCTTCACACAGAAGAAAATCTTCTACTTCCTGCTTGGTTTCTTCTTCTATATCGATGGTGTCTACACTATCATCGATGAAGCTGTTGCCATCGGCACAGCACTTGGATTAAATCAGATTGGATTACTGGTTATCTTGCTTTTAACACAGGTCGTAGCCTTTGCCTTTGCGGTATTATTCGGAAAACTGACAAACAAGTATTCTTCTGTACAGCTGATTATGGTATGTATCTGTGGGTACTTTGCCGTTGCTATATACGCTTTATTCATGAAAGAACTATGGCAGTTTGGCATCATGGCATTTGTAGTTGGTATGTTCCAGGGAGCTATTCAGGCACTATCCCGTTCCTACTATGCACAGATTATTCCAGCTGAAGCAAGTGGTGAATACTTCGGTATCTACGATATCTGTGGTAAAGGTGCAGCATTCATGGGAACTACTCTTGTAGGTATTACAGTTTCTCTAACAAACTCTGTCAATATTGCTGTAGGGACACTTGCCATCTTATTCATCTTTGGTCTGTTCTTCTTCAGAAAGGCTTCCAAAATTCAATAAGCATACAAAAATACGGAGGACATATGCCTTCCGTATTTTTTATATGCCTATTGAAATCTGAACCCATACCCTTTCTTCCAGTAGGAAATAATCTGTGTCGGATTGGATGGATCCTTTTCTACTTTCTGGCGGATATGCCGTATATGTACAGAGATAATTGGCTTGCAGCAATACGGGATATCTTCCCAGGCATTTTCATAAATCTCTTCCGGGGTAAATACTTCATCAGGATGCTCCATCAGAAACTGCAGAATACCGAATTCTTTTGGTGTCAGCGAGTAAATCTTTCCATCTCTTTCCACACACCTGTCCTTTGTGTCTAATCGAAAGCTCATACTATCCTCACTTTTTAAGAATGAATAATATGGAAATATGTACGGGATGTCAGTTTATAGACAATACCATAGAAGATACCGATAATGACAAATGTCACTATGGAAGTCACAGCCATCAAGGACATATTTTTAATAGCAAATAACACCAGCAGTCTGGAAATCATCGGATAGGCAAATAACAGATGAATCCCTGCAAGAATCAACGGCATGAAGAATACAAAGATAACCTGAGAGTTAATCGTCTTTTTGATTTGCGTATCATCCATACCCACTTTACGTAAAACCTCAAATCGTTTCACATCTTCAAGACCTTCTACAATCTGCTTATAATAGATAATCAATACTGCAGAAGACAGGAAAACTACAGATAATAATCCGGCAAGCACAATGATTCCACCAAACAATGTATAATAAGAATTCATCGCTTCCTGTCTGGAGGCAAAACTATAGGAATAACTTCCATACGTACTCATATTCAATACGCTATTAAGGCTTCCGAAGTTATCTGCCAGTGTATCGAGATCTACAGAAGCACCCTCCTTTAAATCCGCCATATAGAACAAGGCATTTTCACAATTGGCAGGATATGTCAGATCCTCCACATTTTTTACCACCAGAGACAGATTGTTTGTTGAAATATTATTAGCATCAGGAATCAGAGTTTCGTGTACCATTTCCTTTACTTCAAGCGGTGCATTGCCTGCAAAAGTAAATGTGGAATACGTATAGGCATCAGATTTGCTCACCACAAGACACTGTCCGTCCTGTAATGTTTCATTTCTTCCTGTCATCTGATTGTAAGTATCTAAAGAAACTACAAAGAATCTGTCAAAAGAAGGGGCCTTGGTTTCTTCATACCCTTTTTCACTGATGGTGCCAAAGATGTCCATTTGTTTAACGGTAATTATACCGCCCTTTTTCACCTCATCAGATGGAATATTCTCCTGAATAAAGTCTTCAAATATCGGTTTTACTTCATCCATGGAAATATCTCTTGAAGCATACTGGATATACAGATCATGTGGGAAAGATTCTGCAATACTATCCTGAATACCACAATAGGTACATACAGTAAAGGAACCTAATACAAGCACCATAGTAATCAGAATACAGATAGATGCTAACCCTGCACCATTTCTTTTCATTCTGAAACGCATCATACCCACAGAAACAAAATGATTTGGATGATAATAATATTTCTTGTTCTTTTCCAGTAATTTACATAAAGCTACCGAACCAGCAGTAAACAGGATATAGGTTGCAATAATGACCATCACTACTGCTATAAAGAATTCCTGCAAAGCCAGCAATGGGGTGGTAATAGTAACTGCCATATAATAGGCAACTCCCAGAATGACTGCACCAATAAGAGCAATCAGCCAGTTTGCTTTAGGTGCTTTTTCTCCATAAGATTCTCCCTGCATCAGGTGTAATCCTGTGGAAAATCTCACCCTGATCACACTGTATAAAAATAATACAAAGTAAATACACGCAAAATAGAAACATGTATTTTCCACTACAGGCAAATAGAAACCAAAAGAACTTCCTGCCTGCACATGACATAACTTAGCCAGAATCAACTCCATCAGCTTGCTTAACATCATACCGCCAAGCATGCCAAATACCAGTACAGCAATCATGACATACAATGTTTCAAAGAAAATGACTTTCAGTATATTTATCTTGTTCATGCCAAGAATGGCATATAACCCCAGTTCCTTATCTCTTCTTTTGATCAGAAAGGAATTGGCATAAAACAGAAATATAAATGAGAAAATCTGCATGATGATCATTCCAAACCCAAAGGTTGTCATCAAAGAAAGACCACCCTTCATAGTAGAGACAAACTCACAGCAGTTCAGATAATTTAATATATACGTCATGGCACTCAGCAGAATACCGGACAGAATATACGGGATATAATACTTACCATTATTCTTGATACTGTTGAATGCGAGACGTGGATACATGAAGCCTTTCATATTACTGCTCCACTCCTGCCTGTAATCTTGTTAATGTATCAGAGATACTTTCATACATTTCCTGTTCTGTTTTATCCGCTCTGTAAATCTGATGATATACCTGCCCATCTTTGATAAACAGCACTCTTTGTGCATGGCTGGCGGCCACAATGGAATGTGTCACCATTAAGATTGTCTGTCCCTGTTGATTGATAGATTCAAACTCATCCAGCATTTCCGCAGAACTTTTAGAATCCAGAGCACCGGTAGGTTCATCTGCAAGTAAAATATCCGGATGCGTAATCAGAGCTCTTGCGACAGCTGCCCTTTGTTTCTGACCACCGGACACCTCATACGGGAACTTATCCAGAATCTTTTCAATATGTAATTGTTTTGCAACAGGATGTAAACGTTTTGCAAATTCACTGTGTTTTTTACCACTCAGCACAAGTGGCAAATAAATATTATCTCTTAAAGAGAACGTATCCAGCAGATTAAATTCCTGGAAAACAAATCCAAGATGTTCACGTCTGAAATCCGCTGCCTGTGCTTCTTTTAAAGTACTGACATCTTTCCCGTTCAGCAAAATCGTTCCTTCCGTTGGTGTGTCCAATGTAGCAAGAAGATTTAATAACGTTGTCTTACCGGAACCGGATTCTCCCATGATAGCTACATATTCTCCTGCATCTACAGTAAAGTTGACATTGCTTAATGCGGTCACTTTGTGTCCCCCAAAACGGGAGGTATATACTTTCTTTAAATTTTTTACTTCTAATACACGCATAGTGTTTCCTCCTTCAGGCAACTTTATTTAATCAAAACAAGGATCTGTACACTATCGATTCTCCTTACAGATCCTTGTCTACTTCTTACAGTTTTGTAAGAAGTGTATTTTCACCAGAGTCCCTTCCTTTCCGGAAGTCACTTCAATTTCATGATTCAAATTATCACACACTCTTTTACACAGATATAACCCTATCCCTGTAGCTTTTTTATCCATGCGACCATTATAGCCTGTAAAGCCGTTTTCAAAGATTCTCGGAAGATCTTCTTTACGTATCCCAATCCCGGTATCCTGTATACACAGAGTATCATTATCTTCGACATAGATATGAATGCCGCCTTCTTTTGTGTATTTCAAGGCATTGGTCAATACCTGTTCTATAACAAAACTTATCCATTTTTCATCCGTAATACTCTTTAACTGTGTTTCTTCCAGCTGTAAAGACAGCTTTCTGTCTATAAACTCTCCTGAAAGTTTACGCACCACGCCTTTGATTATCACATCCATATCCTGCATTTTAAATACATAATCTGTACTGGAGGAATCCAGTCTTAAAAACGTCAGTACCATTTCCGCATATTGTTCAATACGAAATACATCCCTTGTAATACTTCTGGAAAACTCCGTATCTTCATTTTGCAGTTTCAGCTTTATGGAAGCTATAGGTGTCTTGATCTGGTGTGCCCATACAGTATAGTAATCCATCATGGCATCATACTTTTCTTTGGAATCCATGGATTTTTGTTTTGAATCCTGTATGAGAAGCTGAATAATTCTGTATTCTTCTTTTTCTATGACATCTATAGTCTCAGGATACTCTGTGATAGCCGCACTTTCTCCATCATGTATTCTTTGCAAAGCTGTATATGTCTTTTTCACAGAAAAGAATCTGACCATGGCATATATACACAGTACACATAGCACAAGTCCTTCTGTATACAGAATCATTTCCATCTCTATACCATACAGGCTGTAACATAATGACTGCAATACAAGTGCAGATACTGTCAGTAATAAAAGAGAAAGATGCTGATAAACATATCTCACAAATAGTCTCATACAAGTACATACCCCACCTTAAACTTTGTCTGTATGCAATCCTGTAAGCCTAAACCATCCAGTTTTTTACGCAGTCTGTTCACATTGACATTCAGTGTATTTTCATCCACAAAATTATCTGTCTGCCACAATACCTGCATCAGTTTTTCTCTGGAAACCACTTTTCCTTTATTTCTTACCAGTGTCAGCAATATCTGATATTCATTCTTTGTAAGATCCAGTGTGCTGTCTTTATACAGCACTACCTGCTTATCCATATCCAGTATGGCACCATCAAATTCCAGTACTGTTGTTTCATTGGAAAAATCATACGTTCTTCTTAATAATGCCTGCATCTTGGCTATCAGCACATCCATATCAAATGGTTTGACGATAAAATCATCTGCACCAAGATTCATTGCCATTAAAATATTCATTCTTTCTGTTGCAGAAGAGATAAACATAATTGGTGTTTTGGAAATCTTACGTATCTCATTACACCAGTGGAACCCATCATAAAAAGGAAGCGTAATATCCAGTAAAACCAGATGTGGTCTGTAACTGACAAACTCCTGTAACACTTCTTTAAAATTCTGTACACAATGCACATCATAGTCCCAGCTGGTGCATCTTTGAGCAATACTGCCGGCAATGCCTTCATCATCTTCCACAATCAATAATCGATACATACTTTTCACTTCTTTCTGCTTCAATAGTAGCACACACAGGATAAAAAAATGCGAAATCCTCATATTCTTAAGGATTCGCATCTTTTATCATTTCCAGATTTCCTTTGCAAGGTTAAACACAGCCCATGCCTTTGCCCATCCTGTATAAAATGCAGCATGTGTAATAATCGCACTGATTTCTTTCTGAGTAACGCCATTATTTTTGGCTGTTTTCAGATGATAAGATAAAGAACTGTCTGTAATACCCTGTGCCATTAAAGCAACTACGGTAATAATACTTCTCATCTTAAGATCAATATCTTCGTTGTTCCAGTTTTCACCAAACAGCACATCATCATTGTAATGGGCAAATTCCGGAGCAAACTCTCCCAGAGCCTCTTTCCCGGCTGTCTGTACAATCTTCTTTTCCATGCATATTTCCCTCCTTAGTCAATTATGAAAACCCGCTTTTTTCAAAGCCATGCACACTGCAGGAATTAACAGAAGATGCAGTATAATTCCAGGAAATGTTGAGATAAAATAGGATGTCACCCACATCTGAAGAGAGTAGTTACCAAGTCCCAGAAGGAATCCCTGTACCATACCACCAACAATTCTTCCTGCAATCATGGCTGTAATCAGAGAAATATAGATTTTCTGTATATCTTTCTGCATATGTACCCTATGCATCAGCCACCCTGCCACAATGCCATATACCGGTAATTCAAAGCACATACCAATTAAAGTATTACCCTGTGGCATACCTGAAAGAACAGAATTGAGTATCGGGCAAAGTACTCCTACAATTGCTCCTTCCACAGGACCAATCACAAGACCTGCAAGTAATGGAGAGATGTGCATCGGAGAAAACAGTATCCCTCCCCTTGGAATAGTACGAATTGCCACAGGCAATACAATACCTAATGCAAGGCACATTGCCAGTGCTGTTAGTTTCTTTGTCTGACTCATTTTTCTTTCCCCTTTTCTTTATTTTTCAAATTCCGCAGCAACATCCTTTAACAGTTCTCTGATGGAAAGATGCTGAGGACATACCTTTTCACACTTACCGCACTTCAAACATGCGCTGGCTTTTGCATGAGTATCACTAACAAGAACATTATTGTAATAATAATCTGCATTCCAGTCTCCAAAAGTCTTTTTAGTGTTATATGTGGAAAACATATCCGGAATACGAATATTCTTCGGACAATGGTTTTCCTCCACACAATAATGACATCCTGTACATGGAATCATATGATGACTGTGAAAGATTTCTGCCACTTTTTCTACTGCAGCATATTCTTCTTCTGTAAATGGCACAAAGTCCTTCATGAAAGATACATTATCTTTCATCTGTTCCAATGAAGACATACCTGATAATACCACTTCCATATTCTTAAAGGAAGCCGCAAATCTGATTGCATAAGACGCATTGGAACCTCTATGTAAAGCATCAAGAACCTGTTGTGCATCCAGAGGAAGTTTCACAAGATTTCCACCTTTGACCGGTTCCATAACCAATACAGGTTTCTTATGTTTCTCACAGACTTCATATACAAGTTTTGACTGCACAGAAAGGTCGTTATAATCCAGATAATTGAACTGAATCTGCACAATTTCAATTTCCGGGTATTCTGTAAGAATCTGATCCAGAACTTCTGCACGATCATGGAAGGAAATTCCTACATGTTTAACTTTACCTTCTTTTTTCAGGTCAAAAGCTGTTTCATACGCTTTACATTTCTTGAACTTTTCAAATTCACGGGCATTCTGTGCATGCATGAGATAGAAATCAAAGTACTCTACCCCTGTTGCGTCCAGTTGTGATTGAAAGAAAGGACGGATATCCTGCTGAGACTGAAAGAAGGAACCTGTCAGTTTATCTGTGAGAATGTATTCACTTCTGTCATGTCTGGAAGATAAACATGTCTTTACTGCCTTTTCACTCAACCCCTGTAAATAGCCATGGGCAGTATCAAAGTAGTTAAATCCGTTATCAAGAAAATAATCTACCATGGCATTTGTCTGTTCAACATCTACCTGAGTGTCTTTCATAGGTAAACGCATCATACCAAAGCCAAAATTCTTTTTAATATCTTTAAATGCTTTCATAATGTTGTCCTTTCTTCATTTATTTAACATTGTAATATCTTCTTCATCCAATGTAATGTCTAATGCTCTGATAGAATCTGTTATTCTGCCAGCAGATGTAGTGCCAAGCAACACAACATCTATCGGTTTCTGACGTAATTCCCAGGAAATAACCACATCCGCTTTGGAACAGTGATGTTTATCCGCAATCTGTTGCAACTTTTCATTCATGGCAATGACCGATTCAGATACAGTCTGTGAAGAAGAGCGCAGTGTAGATGTACTTCTGGATAATCTACCTCCATCAAGCACTTTATACGCAGTCATTGAAACACCCATATCTTTTAGCATTGGAAATACTTCTCTTTCATCTTCTCGTTTCAAAAGATTATGCGCATTCTGTAAAGACACAAAAGTATGCCATCCATGTTTCTCAGCTGTATATTGATATTTGGCAAACTGCCATGCATACATGTTGGAAGCACCGATATATCTTACTTTTCCCATACGTATCAGATCATCCAAAGCCTGCATGGTTTCTTCTACCGGTGTATGAGGATCCGGATGATGCATAATATACAGATCAATATAGTCTGTACCAAGATTCTTTAAAGATTTATCCACTTCATCAAAAATCAGCTTTCTGCTCAATCCTGTAGTATTTGGTTTTGGATCTTTCTGCATGTTAATGCCACATTTGGTCGCAATCACTACTTCTTCTCTTCTTGCATTGGCTTTTAATGCCTTACCAAGAAGTATTTCACTTTCACCATCGGAATAGACATTGGCAGTATCAAAGAAATTAATACCATTATCCAGACATTCCTGAACAATCTTTGTGGAGGTTTCTTCACCTACACACCAATCAAACAATTTACCGGGAGTACCAAACCCCATTGTACCAAGACAGATTCTTGATACCTGTAACCCACTGTTACCTAAATATGTATACTGCATTTTTTTCTCCTAAATCACTTTAAATTTCATCCATGTATCTGATTTGTATCTCAGATAGAAAATCACTGCACGTAAAGACCAGTCAAGACACATAGCAAGCGCAATACCTATCACCCCTAAATTGAAGTAAATGGCAAATAACAAAGAAAACACAAATCTTCCAAGTACCGTAGAGGCAATCGACACAATCATTGTAAATTTCACATCCCCTGCTGCTCTTAACCCGTTACTCAAAGGTCCAGAGAAAGGATAGACAAAGGCATTGAAGAAATTATGAATGGTCACAAGATAAATTACCATCTGTATAGTTTCATCCGATACCTGATAGAACTTCATCCATCCAGGTGTGATGAGAAATACAAAGGCATTCCATATTAATGACAGTACAAGAGCCAGCCTGTTCAGCTTTTTAAAATAATACTTTGCCTGTGATGTATCTTGCTTTCCCATACATTGTCCAATGACTGTGATATACACTGGACCTAATGCCACACCCATCAATGCCGCCAGAGACCAGATACTCTGTGCTATGCCGTTAGCCGCAATCTGATACGTACCAAACAGTGCAACCACACTGCTTAAAGCCACTTTCACAAACTGGAAGATACCATTTTCAATACCATTTGGCACAGCTATATTCAGCACTCTTTTTAACATGGCACCATTCCATGTAAAGACATCTTCTTTTGCATAATGTGTTACAAGTTGTCTGTTCAAGCATAAAATCGTAATCACAATGGCACTGAAGGCTCTTGCAAGCAAAGAAGGAACCGCTACACCGGCCACTCCTGCATGGAGTACAAACACTCCTATATAGTTACCAATGATATTGATAAGATTGGATACTAAAGAGATATTCATCGTTGTCTTTGTTTTAGCCATGGAACGGTATAAAGAAGCACCTGCATTGTAAATAGCAATAAATGGATAGGAATAGGCAGAGATTCTTAAATATGTCATACACGCATCCATTACATCTGTTTCTACCCTTCCAAACAAACCGGATAATATCGGTCTTTGAAAAAGCAATACCATAACAGATAATACACAGGAGAAAACACAGGAAAACATCAGTAGCTGACTGGAAGATAAGATACTGTTTTTCTTATCCTGACTGCCTATATATTGAGAAATAACTACCGCACCACCTGAGGCAAGAGCCGTAAACAGATAAATGAATATCGTATTAAAACTGTTGACCAGAGAAACACCGGATACCGCTGCTTCTCCTGCATAGGACACTATAAAAGTGTCCATAATACCTACCAGCATGACCAGTAACTGTTCAAAGAACAGTGGCACAATCATATTTCTTAAATCTTTATTACTGAACATTTTCCCTCCTAATCATGAATCTTTCTGTCCAATACCATCTTCACAAAATCAATATCAAAATGTTTGACAGCTGTACCAACATATCCCTGATCCAATGCAGTAATTTTCTGCATATCTTCCTCTGTTAATGCAAAATCAAAGATATCTATATTTTCTTTAATACGTTCTATATGTGTAGATTTCGGAATGACCACAACCCCTCTTTGTATATTCCATCTCAGCATAACCTGTCCGATACTCTTATGATATTTTTCAGCAATTTCCTTTAATACCGCATTATGAAATGCATCATATCTTCCACCACCAAGAGGTGCCCAGGCCTCAGGCTGTACGTGATAGTCTTTGTTTATCTGTACTGCTTTTCCCTGTGCAAAGAACGGATGCAGTTCCACCTGATTGACCATAGGAGGAATATCCACAGTCTCACAGAAATTCACCAGCACATGAGGATAGAAATTAGATACACCGATGGCCTTCAGTTTTCCTTCTCTGTAAGCATCTTCCATAGCTCTGTACGCACTGAAGTAATCTCTCATGGACTGATGCAGCAAGTACAGATCCAGATATTCCAGGCCTGTTTTCTTTAAGGAGTTCTCAATCGCCTGTTTAGCCATGTCATAATTCTGCATATCCTGTACCCACATCTTGGATGTAATAAACAATTCTTCACGTGTACAGATACCTTCAGAAATCGCACGTCTTACTCCATCTCCCACAGCATCTTCATTTGTGTAAGAAGCTGCAGTATCAATCAATCTGTACCCTGCTTTAATTGCCTCATATACTGCTTGTCTGCATTCTTCCTTGTCTCTTACCTGGAAAACTCCAAACCCTTCCATCGGCATTTTCAATCCGTTATTTAATACTGTATATTCCATATCTCATACCTCTACTTTCAATCAAATAATAGAAACCAAACACAGAAATGTACAATATCAGAATTGCAATGTGCTATACTGAAAACGTATAGAGGAATTTATGGACCTGCACTTATTGGAATTACTGATTGCCTTCAAAAAATACGGCACTTTGTCAGATACAGCAGAAGCTCTGCATATGACACAGCCAACTTTATCCCGCAGTATGCAAAGGCTTGAAAAAGAAGTGAATGTACCTGTTTTTATTCATGGAAAAAACTCTTTAAAACTCAATGAAAACGGAGAATATCTTGTCACACAGAGCGAAAAACTGTTACAGAACTACGAAGACATGTTACAGCAGTTGCGTGTCCTGGACATTTCCAAACGTACTATACGTATAGGTCATAGTGCACCAGGCCCCGTTCTCATCTTTGATTCTGTATTGCATGATCTGTATCCCGAATCTTCGATTATCTGGGAATCTGCAGAAGATGAAAAAGAATTACTGGAAGGGCTGCGTAAACACACCTATGATTTCGTGTTTGTGCAGAAACAGAGTATTCCTTCAGACCTGTATGCTCTTTCCTGTTTAAAAGAACAGCTGTATGTCTGTGTCCCTGAAGGACATCCATTTCTGCAACACAAAGATGGCATTACCTTTGAACAGATGGATGGCAATACCTATCTTCAGATAGAAGATGTGGGCATCTGGAGAAAAGTCAAGCAACACGACATGCCACATTCTCAGATTATTCTGCAAAAAGACAGAAAAGATTTAATGCAGCTGATTCAAAACAGTTCTATTCCATGCTTTGTAAGTAATCTTTCCAGCAGACAATATAAAGACGACATGCATCGAATCAGTATTCCTATTACAGATTCTTCCGCCACCATTACCTTTATGTTCGTCATTGCCAAAAAAGACAGACAGCGTTTTTCAAATCTCATCAGTGCTATTAAAGACAAAAAGATTTCTTACTGAACAGAAGAAATCTTTTTTCATGCGCAAAAAAAAGATATACAGTTCATCACTGTATACCTTGTACATTACATATATTTCTGCAGGAATCTGAAGACATTTCTATAGGCAATGTCTTTGATTTCTTCCTCATTGAAGCCAACTTCTTTAAGACCTTCAATGAAATTCTGTGCATCCAGAGGACTGTGTAGGTTATGAGAATCTTTATTGTTGTAGTATTCACCAAGGTCAAAACCTACTGCCACATGTTCTACACCTACAAGTTTGGCAATATATGCTGCATGTTTTGCAAGATGTAAAGCATCCTGTTTACTCTTATCTTCATTAATGAAGGAAGCACAGGCATTTAATCCTACAAGACCTCCTTTTAATGCAAGAGCTCTCAGTTGCTGATCTGTCAGATTTCTTTCTACAAAGCAGCATCTTTTTGCATTGGAATGTGTGGCAATGACAGGCAGGGAACTTGTTTCAAGAATATCCCAGAATGTCTTTTCATTGGCATGAGATACATCGACAATAAAATGCAGATCATTCATCTTACGGATTGCCTGTTTACCCATTTCTGTTAAACCTCTGCGTGGATCACCAGAATTACCTGTAGCCAATGCATTTTCGTCGTTCCATTCCAGAGAGCCAATACGGTTACCCTGATCGTATAACCACTGGATACGTTCTTCAACATCTTTATCGATACCACACATACCTTCAACAGTCATAATACATGCTACACTGTCAGAATTTTCATTTAAATCTTCAGGAGTAGTAATCACAGGAATATGAGAATCTTCAATATCCTTTTTCACTCTCTCCACTGTTTTCACCATAGTTTCCCAGGACTCATCTCCCGCAAAGAAACTTGCTGCACTAGTGTACAGAATTTCTCCCTTGTTCCATTTGGATACCCAGTCTTTCTTTAAAACCGCTGTTTCGTTTTCCGGATACATCTTCATGATTTCGGACACATCCGCATGTAAATCAAAAATACGCATATCATTTCACTCCTTTATTTAATTCATACAGAATTCGGATACCCTTATAGGCAACATCCGGATCATATTCATCAATCTCATCTGTTTCACTGGCAATGACTCTTCCAAGTCCTCCGGTCGCAATAACTGTACAGTCGTAATCGTTTAAAGCCTTCTTCATTTCTTTCAGGATATATTCCACTGTACCGATATACCCGTAGACAACACCTGACTGCATACCTGTAATAGTATTGGTACCCAGTACTGATTCCGGCTTTTTGATTTCAATTTCAGGAAGCTTGGCTGTCTGACTGGTTAAAGCTGTTGCAGAAATGCCAAGACCTGGTGCAATTACAGTATACTGAAATTCTCCTTCATTATTGACATAATCAAAGGTTGTTGCAGTTCCAAAGTCTACAATAATACAGGAACCCTTACACTTTCTGTATCCATAGGTACAGTCTACAATTCTGTCCGCTCCTACAGCTTTTGGATTCTCTGCTTTCAGCTTAATTTCCATATGCAGATCAGGGCCTACCACCAACGGTGTTTTCCCAAGATATTTCTTCATGCATGAGCAAAGTGTGTACATAATTTTAGGTACAACAGAAGAAATGACCACATCTTCGATATCTTCCGGTTTTACACCTGCTCTCTGTAATAATTCATATACCATGACGCCCAGTTCATCACTGGTACGTTCTGTCTTTGTAATCAGTCTGAAAGATCCGACAATCTCTTCTCCTTTGATCAATCCCAAAGATATATTTGTATTTCCTACATCCACTGCCAGTAACATTGTTTTATTTCCCTTCCAGACAATACTGTAATATGTATTCCGCCGTATCTTCTTTACTTAATATGCCAACATCTTCCTGATGATCTTTAGATAAAATGATGACATGATTTGTGTCTGTACCAAACCCTGCACCCTTTTCTCTGATAGAATTGGCAACGATATAATCCGCATTCTTCTTTTCAAGTTTTGTTCTGGCATTTTCCAGAAGATGCTCTGTTTCCATAGCAAAACCAATTAATACCTGTCCAGGCTTTTTCTGCTTACCAAGCTGTAATAAAACATCTGTTGTTCGTTTGACGGAAATGGAAAGATCGCCATCTGCCTTCTTAATTTTTTCACTTGCAACATCTGTTGGAGTATAGTCTGCAACTGCAGCTGCCATAATAACAGCATCACAACTGTCAGATTGTTCCAGTACTGCATCCGCAAGATCCTGTGCACTGACAATCGGTCTGTAGTGAATACCATAAGGTACTGCAAGATTTGTTTTGCCACTGACAAGAACCACTTCAGCTCCCAGATCTCTGGCTTTTTTTGCCAGGGCATATCCCATCTTACCTGTAGAATGATTGGTAATATATCTGACTGGATCCATAGCTTCCTGTGTAGGGCCGGCAGTAATCAGAATCTTCTTCCCTTTTAAGAAAGGATTTCTGACTCCAAGAGGACCTATAGCATCTATGATTTCATCCGGTTCCGGCATTCTGCCTTTTCCAACATCACCGCATGCAAGAATTCCGCTGTCCGGTTCCATCACACCAATACCATTTTCCTTCAATGTCTGAATGTTCTTCTGTGTGATTGGATTTTCAAACATATGCGTATTCATAGCAGGCACAACCCATTTATCACAGGTAGCTGCCAGGAATGTGGTCGTTAACATATCATCCGCAATACCATGAGCCGCTTTGGCAATAAAATCTGCAGTAGCAGGAGCTACCACAAAGACATCTGCTTTTTCTGCAAGAGAAATATGATGTACATCCGGTTCATAGTCTACTGAAAACATATCCAGAATCACTCTTGTTTTAGCCAGTGTCTGAAATGTTAAAGGAGATACAAATTCTGTAGCACCTTTTGTCATCAGCACATGTACTTCATGACCCTGTTTTACCAGGTGTGACACAAGACTGCATGCCTTAAATGCTGCAATACCGCCTGTAACACCTACAATAATGCACTTTTTCTGCATAGCACATACTCCTATTCAACTTCTCCATTATAGTTTGTATTTGCGGTATAATGCAAATACAAAACCGGAGGAACTACTATGGAAAACTTAACTTATCTTATCGTATCCGATATTCACGGATCTCTGTCAGGTGCTGCTGCCATTTTAAACGCAATGGAAGTACATCATCCTGACTATATCCTGTGTCTTGGAGACATCTTATACCATGGACCAAGAAATGATTTACCTGAAGATTATGCACCAAAAAAAGTCATTGAAATTATGAATTCTATCTCTCATAAAATCATTGCCGTGAAAGGTAACTGTGATGGAGAAGTAGACCAGATGGTATTACAGTTTCCTGTTTTAAGTACCACCAATTTCATTCCTTATCACCATCACTTTATTGCCATGAGTCATGGACATACCTATTCCCCAGATACTTTACCGTATCTGCAACAGGGAGATATCTTTCTTTCAGGCCATACACATATTCCTGCATGCATAAAAAAAGATGGCATTTACCTGCTGAATCCGGGATCTGTATCCCTTCCAAAGCAGAACCATCCGAAAACCTATGCAGTCCTTAAAGACAATACCTTTACTGTTTACACAACAGATCACAAGCCATACATGTCCATTGCCTATTCCAAAGACTGATGTGTTTTGGTACCGACATTGAAACAATGGTCACCCATTCTTTCCAGATTCTCCAGAATATCACAATAGACACTCTCAGCAACCTGTGCCTTACACTTACCCTTTTCCATTCTTTCAAAATGAGCAAATCTGCTGTTTTGCGCCATGACATCCATACCTTCTTCCAGCTGGCATAACATGGCATAATCCTCTTCTCTTCCATATTCAAAGTATTGTGTACAGCAGTCCAGCATACTTTCCAGCTGTGCATACATACGTAATACTTCTTCTTTGGCCTCACGGGAAATATCATGTTTATCTTCTTCTATCATCTGGAAAAATTCTTTTAAGTTGGTCGCAAGATCACCGACTCTTTCATAGTTTTTAATAACTTCCAGCTGTTTTCTCTGTTCGTGAATATCCTGATTTCCCATTGGTCCAATATCCCCTGTAGCAATCAGATAATTAGTCAGTTTGGAATCATACGTATTGATGACTTCTTCTCCCTGATCTATCCAGTCGAGGGTTTCTTCCTTACGGTCCGTCACATACTCTTTTGTACGTTCCACATTTTCCTTCACTGCTTTTGCCATGGAGAGAATAACTTCCTTACTTGCGCCAAGTGCAGCACTTGGAAGATTCTTTGCAAGAGAAAGATCCAGTTTATCCGTATCTGCAGTAAGTCTTTTTTCAGGTTTGCCCTTGATAATGACACATAATACTTTGCATATCTGTTTTAAAAATGGAAAACAGACAATAGTCGCAAGGGTGTTAAAACAAATATGTGCCAGTGCTACCTGCATCATGGGATTCATATGCAAAGCAGATGAAACAGATAGAATAACTGAAGACATCGGCTTCAGTAACAACAATCCAATACAGGATCCCACAATATTAAACATAGTGTGAATTCCTGCTGTTCTTTTGGCAGCTGTAGATCCTCCAATACTTGCAAGAATACCTGTCACTGTTGTGCCGATATTGGCACCAAACACAAATGGAAGTACTGCAGTAAAAGATAAAGCACCTGCTTCATACATTTTCTGTACTACACCGATAGTAGCAGCGCTGGCCTGACATAACCCTGTCATAATTGTGCCGGCAAATAAGGATAAAAGTGCATTATTGCTCAGCTTTTCCGCCACAATTGTAAAGGCTGGTATTTCCTTTAAGACAGATAACGCATCTCCCATGGAATTTAATCCATAGAACACAAGTCCAAAGCCAAGAAAGATATTTCCAAGACACTTTGTTTTTTTATTGTTTGAGAAGCAGGATACTATGGCTCCTGCAAAAATCACATATAAAATATACTGGCCAAGATCCAGTGAAATCAGAAACGATGTGATGGTTGTACCAATATTGGCACCAAACACAATACCTGCAGCCTGTTCCAACGACATCAGTCCAGCTCTTACCATACCAATGGTAATGGCAGTGGAAGCACTGGAAGACTGCATAATTACAGTAATCACCACACCAATCAGAAAAGCACTGAATGGATTGGATGTAAATTTATCAATATATTCCTTAAGTTTAGGCCCTGCAAATTCTTTTAAAGAACTGCCCATAAATTCAATTCCAAACATGAATAAGCCAAAGCCACCAAGAATCACGTCCCAACGTATATCTGCTAAAGTCATAGTTTCCCTCTTCTTTACACTAAGAAGGATAACAATCTTACGTTAAATGCAAAAACAAAGGATGTTAAATCTATGTAAAATTTAACATCCTTTTAACATGTTTATTGCTTTATCTGGTTTCTTACTTCCTGAATGGAAACACCATTTTCTTTTGCAATGCGTGCAAGATCTTCATATTCCAGTTTTTCTCTATGTACACCATAGCCTTCAGAAACTTTCTTCCTTACTTTTCCATAAGGAGTTTCCAAAACTTCCATACGTCTATGCAAAGAGTATCTGACAGAACGGTTTTCACGTATACCAAGTGTGGTTAAATGCGTAAACATCAGCTTTCTCATTTTGTCCACATCCTGCATTTTACACATACAGGTAAACAAAATTCCCGGTCTGTTTTTCTTCATATGCACGGAAGTGGTATACACATCCAGCGCACCGTTTTCAAACAGCGTGTCTACCGCAAACCCTATTTCTTCTGCAGACTGATCATCCAGGTTGCATACAAGTTCCACGATTTCGCCATCATCGTCACTTTCTCCAAGGAAACTTCTGACTACATTTAAAATTTCAAAATCTTTTGTTCCCATGCCATATCCAGCTTTATCTATCACCATATCAGGCATAGCTCCGTATTCCTGCACAAAGTGTTTCAGAATTGCAGCACCTGTTGGTGTTAACATCTCTCCCTCACATTTTCCTGACTGTACAGGCATACCCTGAATAAGCCAGGCAGTTGCCGGAGCTGGTACCGGCAGGATACCATGAGCACAATGCACCATACCATTCCCTAAAGTCACCGTAGAGCACATCACTCTGTCTGGATGAATCATTTCCATTAAAATACAGTTACCAACTACATCTGCAATGGCATCCAGGGTACCTACTTCATGGAAATGAATCTGCTCTGCAGGAATACCATGGGCATGACTTTCTGCTTCGGCAATAGAATCATAAATACTCTGTGCATGATTTCGTACATCATCTGAAATGTCCATATGCTGAAGAATATGCCGTACATCCTGCAAAGAAGTGTGATGGTGATGATGTTGTTCGTGGTCATGAGTATGTTCCAGTTCTTCTTCACCATCTACCAGCACTTTGACATGTGTACCTGTCACACCGCATTTCACCTTTTTTTCGAGAGTTATTTCCACATGTGGAATATGCAAAGCCTGCATTTTTTCGAGAAATACCTTCTGATCTACCAGTTCACTCAGGCTTCCCATTAACATATCTCCTGCTGCACCGGCTTTACATTCTAAATACAATACTTTCATTGACAGCTATCGGGAAATCCTTCCCATTTCTCCTATTTTTCTTCTAACAGATCTGCTGCTTTTGCAAGCCACTCTGTAATATGAATATGTTGCGGACAGGCATCTTCACATTGCAGGCAATGTACGCACTGGCTTGCTTTACCATGATTCTGTATGGCACCTGCATAACTCTTTTTAGCTTCTTCCAGTTTGCCATAAATCATATTCATGTTCATAGCTGCAAAAATGGATGGGATCTGAATCTGCATCGGGCATCCTTTTGTACAGTACTTACATCCTGTACATGGAATCTGTTCAATAGAATTTAAAACATCCATAGCTTTCTTTACCGCTGCCTGCTCTTTTTCATCCAGTGGCTTAAAATCTTTCATGTAGGATAAATTATCTTCCATCTGTTCTACGTTACTCATACCGCTTAATACCACCATTACCTGATCAAGACTTGCCGCAAATCTTACAGCCCAGCTTGCCACAGACATATCCGGATTACATTCTTTTAATACATTGGAAACTTCTTCTGGCGGATTAGCAAGAGTTCCACCTTTGATTGGTTCCATGACAATCACAGGCTTATTGTGCTTTACACACACTTCATAATTGGCACGTGACTGTACAGAAGGATTGTTCCAGTCAGCATAATTAATCTGCAACTGTACAAATTCCACATCAGGATGTTTTGTAAGAATCTCATCCAGTACTTCAGGAGTATCATGGAAAGAGAACCCATAATGTCTGATTAGTCCTTTTTCCTTAGCTTCTTTCACAAAATCCCAGATACCATATTTCTCATAGTTATCAATATTATCTTTGCTTAAAGCATGTAATAAGTAGAAATCAAAGTACCCTGCTCCTGTTCTTTCAAGAGAAGTCGCAAGTTGCGCCTTGGCTTCCTCTGCATTTTTAGCAGCCCAGTTACCTGCATTAATTTTAGATGTCAGATAAAAACTTTCACGTGGATGACGGTCCACAAGAAATTTCTTTGTCGCAACTTCACTGCCTTCATACACATAGGCAGTATCAAAATATTTTAAACCTGCCTCCAGAAATTTATCTGTCATGATTTCACTTTGCGCCACATCTATTGTTTTCCCATCTTGAAGACGTGGTAAACGCATTAGCCCAAAACCAAGTTTTGGAATGTTTAAACCGAAAAAGTCCTTCATATTGTTGTCCTCCTGCAGATATTTTAATTTTTCTTCCTGGATTTTCCTATCCATTTGCTCAAAAAAAGCAATCTTTCAAAGACTGCTTTACTGAATATGTAACTTAAAGAAATCTGTTTCTTCCTTATTGCACTGATGTGCTTCAGGTAATTTCACATTACAGTGGAATACGTGTCCTAGAGGAGCACTGTAATATCTGCATTCACACTCCACATTTTTATTTAAAAGTACAGGCACCAGTTCATGAACCTGATCTTTCAGGAAATCCTGAGAACATGTCATCACAAAGCTTGGAGGAAAGTTTTCCGTAACAAAAGAAGGCACCTGAATCAGTGCAATATCTGCATGTGGTATATATTCCTTCATCAGTAAAGCAGTTAAGTCCCCCTTGCTTGTGTCGATAGTATACGCACCACAGTTTAAAGCAATAGCATTGAAGTGAAATCCTTCATGTACCTTAAAATCATACTTTTCAGCATATGCCTGATTTGTACAAATAGCACTGAACAATCCAAGACCATGTCCACCTGCAGAATCTCCCACACCAAATACATTTTCTGTATCCAGACCGTATTCCTCACAATGGGCATACATCCAGTCCACTACAAGACTCATATCTTCTAATGGAGATGGATATTGAAATTCCGGTGCCAGTCTGTAGGTAAAGTTAATTACCGCAAATCCCATTTGTGCAAGAGACATGGTATACCACTGATATACTTCTTTATCTCCATAAACCCATCCTCCTCCGTGGAAGGAAATAATCACAGGTAATTTTCCCTGTACACCTTTTGGTCTGTACAGATCCAGTATCTGCCATTTTGGATCTGCTCCATATATCTGATCAACGATTCTTTCCACATCTTCAGGAATGGTATTTCCTGCATCTCTTTGTCTGTCACCTTCTGTAAACTGTGCTCTTACTGTCATTCCTACTGATCCCATATTGTTTTTTCTCCTTTTCTTTCCAGTAAACAAGACTGATATCTATCTGTTTTTGCCATTTCCTTACGTATGGCATTCAGAACTTTCTTTTTATCTGCAGCCCATAAAGGGTCTATCAGCAATGCTTTATCTGCATCTCCTGTCAGTCTGTGAATCACAATGTCTTTTCTTAAATTTGCAAGACACAGACAGATAGTATGAACATATTCTTCAAAACTCATGGCAGTACATGTCTTAGCCATATCTCCAAGATCTGTACCCTTCAGATACTGTAACACCTGTAATTTTAAACCCTGTATCGGATACAGATTCAAGTATCTTACAGATTCCACCATATCTTCACGTGTCTCACCCGGTATCCCCAGTATCATATGTACTATCACTTCCATACCAATCTCATGCAGCGCACAGACAGCTTTTTCAAATACCGCATTGGTATAGCCTCTGCGTATAAACTGTGCACTTTTTTCATGAGCAGTCTGTAATCCCAGTTCCACCCAGAAAATTTTATCCGGATAGGTATGTTTTAATTCTTTCAAAAGTGCCAGTATTTCTTCTGTAATACAATCGGGTCTGGTACCGATGGCAATACCTGCAAACTGTGGATTTTCAAGTATGGCGGTATACAGTTTCCTGCATTTTTCTATCGGTCCATACGTATTGGTATATGCCTGAAAGTACCCTATGTACTGTCCAGGCTGACCGTTTCTTGCATACACGCCTATATCCTGCTGTTCAAGTGTCTGCCCTGTAAAGTCCAGTGCAAAATCACCAGAACCTCCGGCACAGAAAATACATCCTTTATTTCCCAGGGTACCATCTCTGTTAGGACAGGTAAAATGAGCATCCAGAGGCACCTTGTACAATCTGTGTCCGAAATTCTTTTTACAATACGAAGACAGTGTATACCAGTAATCTTTATTTTCCTGCATATACCATCTTATACCTTGTGCGGTGGAATACTTCCACTGTTTCAAATCCTAAATTTTCAAATAAAGAGAACGTAGAAAGATCTCCGGTAAATATAAATACCTGCAGATTTCCTTCCGTATCTTCTATACATTGCTGAATCACTTTTGTGCCTATACCTCTGTTCTGGTATTTAGGTAAGACAAACAAATGTCTCAATTCATATACATTATCCTGAAATGTCACAAAGAAATAGCCTGCTTTATGCCCATCACATAAGATAACGGAAAATCTGTCTATATTGTCTATAATTGTCAGATGTGTCCATCCAAGTGCTTTTTCTTTATCAATAGATGAAAAATCTTCATATCTTAAAATGACATCATCATTTAATCTGCAGATTTCTTCTGCTTCTTCTTTTCTTGCCTGTCTATAGGTTATTTCCATCACGAGCCTCTGATCTTATCATTCGATCATTCTGTTCACTGATTTCTTCATTGCCATACATATATTTTCTGGTCACTCTTCCGGAAATCAGACACAATGTTTCATTTGGAATAGTATGCAGTTCTTCGGAATATCTTTCCAGAGAAATATGTGGTCCAAAGATTTCCACAGGTGTACCGATTTCCACTTCATGATCCAGTTTGACCATCATCTGGTCCATACACACTCTGCCCACAATCTCCCCATAGCTTCCATCTATGTATACCTGTCTGCCCTGGTTTTCGCGAATCAGCCCATCCGCATACCCTACAGGACATGTCAGAATGATTTCATCTTCCTTTGTTGTATAGGTATGTCCATATCCAACAGTCTCTCCTTTTGGAACATGTTTACATAACATAACGGTAGTATAGAAAGATACAGGATGCTGTAAAGTAGTGTCATAGGAAGACACCCCATACAGAGAAATGCCAACTCTGCAGGCATTGGATAAAGTATCTTTATGGAAGAATGTTGCATCGGAATTATCACAATGTACCAAAGGTACAGGATGTGGTAAAGCTTTTACTGCCTTTTCAAACTTTTCAAACTGTGCATTGGTTAATATATGATCTTTTTCCTCTGCACTGTAAAAATGCGTAAAGATGCCTTCAATATAACAGCCATGTGCTTCCAGCACTTTAAAAGCTTCAAGAAGTTCTTCTGTAGTTTTAAATCCGATGCGGTTCATACCCGTATCCACGGCAAGATGTACAATCAGATCCTTCACATCCTGTTTCAGGGCAAGCTTTACCCAGGAGGCACTGTACGCTGCACAGGCAATCTTCTTTTTAACAAGTACCGGGATATCTTCTGCACACACCGTTCCAAGTACCAGTACAGATCCACTAAATCCTTGATTTCTCAACATAACTGCTTCATCCAGAGAAGATACGGCAATACTGTAGGCACCGCCTTTCATCACAGCATGACACCCCTGAATATCTCCACAGCCATACCCATCTGCTTTTAAAACAGCAATAATTTTTTTCTGGCAGACTGACTGAATATATCTGACATTTTCTTCAATCGCTTTCATATCCACCTGTAACCACGTTTTACGATACATATTATCTTTCACACCTCTTTAAAAAATTCTGGATTCACAATAAGCAGTATATATACCTGCTGCTCTGAACATCAACCCGAGCCATCCCCACACATTGGATAAAAGACTTCCTGTTAAGGAGAAAAGCAAACTTCCAAATATCTGCGGATGTAGGAACACATATCCCAGATTCACGACTCCTGTAATTCTGACAATATCACTGATGGTAACAGAAAGCAATGCACAGATAGCACCAGTTATCGCAAACTTATTTGTGACTCCTCTTCCTACTGTTCTTATAACATAGCCAATGCCATAACCTATTCCAAGATACAGAATTTCCATCTCCATGGGAATTCTGCTTTTAAATATTCCATAGACAATACCAAGTACAACAGCACTTCCAATTCCGGCAAGAACTGCCAGGATAAACTTTGTATTGGAATCTATATGATTAGCGTTGTAAATCTGCATGATAACCTCCAACAGTAATAACAAAAATATTGTATCACTTTTTTCAAAAAGATTGTTGACGAAGGTTTTACCCTATGGTATATTATTTGAGCACCAAGGAAAGCGGTGAAAAAACTTAAATATGGAGGTTTAGCTCAGTTGGGAGAGCATCTGCCTTACAAGCAGAGGGTCAGCGGTTCGAGCCCGTTAACCTCCA
>CAKVIS010000026.1 GCA_934754415.1 uncultured Bulleidia sp. | reverse complement strand
ACTGGTGCTCGCTACAGCTTACCAGGTCAGGAGTTCCACCTGACTAATTATTGTGCACCGAACCGGCGCACCATACTCGATGGATTATAACACAAAAGTATTACTTCTTATCAAACATTTTCCGTCTTTGTGAAGAAAGTATCATTTTTTGCTGCATTCCTTCATAGTCTTCCTTCTGCAGAAGATCTTTAAAAGCATTCATCTCTTGTACAAAAGCATCAATCTCTTCTGTAAGATTCTTTTTATTCAACACAAACAGTTCCGGCCATAGCTTTTCATTAATATTGGCAATTCTTGTCAGGTCTCTGAAAGAGTCTCCGGTATAATCCACAAGATGAGGATTATCAGCCACATTCATCAAAGAGACGGCAATGACATGTGTCAGCTGTGAAAGAAACCCAATCATGCGATCATGTTCCTGAGGAGTAAGCACAGAGATATGTTTGAACTTTAATGTTTTTGCAATATCTCTTGCCAGCAATATCGCCTTTTCTGTATTCTCTTCAACCGGAACAATAATGAAGTTGGCTGATTCAAAGCGGTGTTCATCCGCATAGGATAAACCGCTGGCTTCTCTTCCGGCCATAGGATGACAGGCAATAAATTCCACATCTTTTCTTAAAAATGCATGAATCTTTTCCAGCAGTACTTCCTTTACGCCTGTAACATCTGTAAGAATACAACCAGGTTTTAAATAGTGCTGATTTTCCTGTAACCAGGAAATGAATGTATGCGGGTATAAACAGGAAATAACTACATCACTGCCTTCCACAAAAGAAGCAGAAGAAGATCCTTCTTTGATCCATCCGTTTTCTTTTGCAATATGCAGACTTTCTTCATTCACGTCAATGGCATTGACCTGAATACCTGCATTGGCAAATCCTTTGGCATAACTTCCACCCAGAACACCTAAACCTATGATTGTAATTTTCAAATCCTTATTCAGCATATTTCACACTTACTCCTGTTTTTTCCAGATCCTTGAAGAAATCCGGATAGCTCTTATCCACTGCCTGAGCACCTTCAATGATAACAGGTTTTTCAGCAATAGCACTTAATACACTTAATGCCATGACAATTCTATGATCATTATGTCCACTCAGAGTGACACCACCTTTGATTTGAGTTTTACCCTTCACATAAGCAATATCCCGGGTACTGTGCATATCCACGCCCAATGCATGAAGTTCCTTTTCCATGCAGGCAATACGGTCACTTTCTTTCATTCTCAGTCTTTGAATATGTCTGAAAGTTGTGGTTCCTTCCGCCTGACTTGCAAGAGCAAACAAGACAGGTCCAAGATCCGGACAATCCGCCAGATCAATGTCTGTTGCATGCAGAGTATCACAGGCACATCTGTATCCATTGTCAATTTCTTCTACTTTCACGCCCATATTTTTTAGGATATCCAGGATAACATGATCTCCCTGTAAAGAATCATGGGCAATATTTGTAATGGAAAAAGGTGTGTGTGTCAGCACACTTAATACCGCAAAGAAAGCCATGGAGGAGTCATCCCCTTCCACATGTATTTCATCTACGGCATACGTTTGATTGCCTGGTATGTAATAGGTATATCCTTCCTGACGAATCACAATATGTGCTCTTTGCAGAGCCTGTAAAGTCAGTGTAACATAACTTTGAGATTCATATGGAGGCAGTACGGTAATAGTACTGTCACCACCCAGCAATGGCAATGTACATAACAAGCCTGTAATAAACTGAGATGAAATAGAGCCATCCACTTCATAGTTTCCAGGTTGCAGAGCACCTTCAATGGTAATACCTGAGGAATCCTGTTGAAACATCAGTCCCTGTTTTGAAAAGATATCCACATATACGTCCTGAGGTCTTTCCATCAGTCTTCCTCTTCCTGTAAATCTTACCCTTTCTTTGCACAAAGAGAAAATTGGAATCAAAAACCTTAAAGTACTTCCCGATTCATTACAGTCCACATCATTTCCGTCATACTGTAAAGTACCCGTATTGTTCACTGAAAGTGCATCCTTTTCCTTTGTAAAGGTAACACCAAGATGTTGCAGTGCAGAGATGGTTGCCTGTGTATCTTTGTTTTCTGCCATAGAGGTAATCTTTGTAACCCCATGAGATAACGCCGCTGTAATCAAAGCTCTGTGAGATAACGATTTGCTGGAAGGAATGTGAATTTCAGTATCACGGAGTATTCCTTTTGCAATTTCTACTTTCATCGAACACTTCTTCCTACAGCTTCTGCCACTTTACGACTTCTTTCAATCAGATGTTTGAACTTTTCAGGTTTCAAAGACTGTGCGCCATCACTCCATGCACATTCAGGATTATCATGAACTTCAATAATCAGACCATCTGCTCCTGCAGCAATCGCAGCAAGAGAAACAGATTCCACCAGTTTCCAGTCACCTGTAGAATGTGACGGATCAATAATAATAGGTAAGTGAGTTCTTTCTTTAATAATAGGTACCACTGCCAGATCCATGGTATTTCTTGTATATTTTTCAAATGTACGAATACCACGTTCGCACAAAATAACATTTGGATTTCCACTTGCCATGATATATTCTGCAGACATGATCCAGTCTTCAATGGTTGCGGACATACCACGTTTTAACAGGATAGGCTTATTGATTTTTCCTACTGCTTTCAGTAAATCAAAGTTCTGCATATTACGAGCACCAATCTGTACAAGATCAACATTTTCTACAAACTCATCAATTTTATCTGCACTCATAAGTTCGCTAACAATAGGAAGATGTGTTTCTTTTCTTGCAGCAACCATATCCAGAATGCCTTCATACCCTAATCCCTGGAAGGAATATGGAGAAGTTCTAGGTTTATAGGCGCCACCTCTTAGCATACAGCCACCTGCTTCTTTGACTTCTTTTGCAATTCTTGTGACAGGTTCTTCTCCTTCTACAGAACATGGGCCCCCAATGATTACAATAGGAGAATTACCACCTACCGGAATTCCTGCCACATCAATCACAGAATCTTCCGGATGGAACATTCTGTTGGCAAGTTTATAAGGCGCAGATACTCTCTGTACGTTTTCTACCCACTGGTTTGCCTTAATATCTCTTTCATCCAGATGTGCAGTATCTCCTACAAGTCCGAAGACATTAAAATCATCACCATAAATCATATTTACCTGAAGGTTTTTTGCTTCGAACTGCTGACGGATCTTCTGTACTTCTGCTTCCGGTGCATTCTTTTTCAATGTAATAATCATATTCCTAATCTCCTCCTTGAATAATACATTGTATTTTCTTAACAACGCTTGAAATATCCGCATTGTTTTCTACTGTATAATCGCTGTATCTTTCATACAGGCTCTTTCTCTCTGTATACATTTTCCAAATAGCCTTTACATCTTTACTGAGTGGTCTCGATGAAGTTGGAAACAGGTTCTCTACTTTTCTGTCTATCCAGATGACAACACCGTTTTCCTGAAGATATCTCATATTCTCACTGTTTTTGATAATACCACCTCCACAGGAAATAATTGTATGTGTCTGGTTGCGAAGATCTCTGGCAAGTTGAGTTTCAGCCTGTCTGAAATATGCCTCTCCTTTTTCTTCAAACACTTTGGAGATAGAAGTTCCAAACTGTTTTTCCAGCTCTTCATCCATTTCCACTACAGGATAGCCAGTTGCCTTACTCAGTTTTTTTGCAATGGTGGATTTACCGCTTGTAGGCATACCAATCAGAACTATGTTCTGTTTCTTCTGTTTTAAATACTGTATACATTGCAATATACGTTCTTCTTTTACAGATTTTCCAAATACTTCATCTGCACATGCGGCCTGTCGTACCAGCATTTCAAATCCGGATAAAACAGGTACACCTGCCTGTGCAGCTTCAAACTGCAATCTTGTACGTAATGGATTGGCAACGATATCCACTACATACTGTAACTTCGTAAACCTGTGTATATCTACAGGCACTTCATCACTGTTTGGAAACATTCCTACCGGTGTGGCATTGATAATCACTGTATAGAAAACCTCTTCTTCATACAGTTGTTCGTACGACACCATACCTTTGTGAGGGTGTCTTGAAACCACTGACGGAATGCCACCGAGATCTTTAACTACTGTACAGGCTGCTTTGCTTGCTCCGCCACTTCCAAGTATTGCGACGTGATGACCAGAAACAGGTACATCATGTTTAACAAGCATATCCTTTAATCCCTGATAGTCCGTATTATCTCCAATCAGTTTTCCATTTTTGTTGACAATACAGTTAACGGCGCCGATTTCTCTGGCAATAGGTGTCAGTTCCTCGAGATATGGTATTACCTGTGTTTTATACGGAATAGTCACATTGATACCGTCAAAAGCTTTATCATGCATAAAGGATTCCAGTTCTTCCGGTGGTAGCTGCCACTTAGAATAGTCTTCGCCTATAAGGTAAGGATGAATTTCATTGGACCAGGAATGGCCAAGAGGGTATCCTATCAATCCAAGTTTCATGAGTTTTCTCCTTTGAAGTATTCTCTGCCATATCTTTCCATCAGATAATCCACTACAGTCAGTGCACTGATGGCATCCACAACAATTCTTGCTCTGTGAATGATGGCAGGATCATGTCTTCCATGGATTTCCAAAGTCTTATCCTGCTTTGTTACAAAGTTAACCGTCTTCTGCTGTTTTGAAATGGATGGTGTAGGTTTAATGCAGGTATTGAACATCACCGGCATCCCATTGGAAATTCCTCCATTGATACCACCATTATGGTTGCTGGTTGTTACAACATTTCCATCCTGTATGGCAAAAGGGTCATTGGCTTCAGAGCCAAACATATCCGCAAGAGCAAACCCATCTCCAAACTCCACACCTTTTACTGCAGGAATGGAAAACAATCCATGTGCAAGACCACTTTCCAGAGAATCAAATTCTGGTTCTCCTATACCCGGCTCCAGTCCAAGAATCACAGTCTGTAAAACCCCTCCTACAGAATCCTGAGCCATTCTGGCTTTTTCAATTTCTTCAATCATCTTTGAACCCTGTGCATCATCCAATACAGGGAACTGTTTTTCATTCAAAGAAGCAATTTGTGCAGAAAGATTGTCTTGTGTAAAATGAGCATCCTGGATTCCATGCAGACTTTGAATATGTGTGCCAATGGTAATCCCTTTGGCCTTCAACATGCTTAGCGCAACAGCTCCACACGCCACAATCGGTGCTGTCAGTCTTCCGGAAAAGTGACCACCACCTCTTGGGTCTTCATAACCGTCATATTTGATATGGGCTGTATAGTCCGCATGTCCGGGTCTGGCAGTATGTTCCAGTTCAGAATAGTCTTTGGAATGCACATTGGTATTTTCAATCACCATGCAAATTGGTGTACCTTCTGCATAACCGTCTTTCACTCCAGAAAGAATCTTTACTTTATCCGCTTCTTTTCTTGGTGTGGAAATAGTGCCGCTTGCCTTTCTTTTCTCCATCACCTGTGCAATATATTCTTCGTCAATTCTCACTCCGCCTGGAAGGCCGTCCAGAACAGCTCCAATAGCCTGCCCATGACTTTCTCCAAACAAAGTCATCGTTATATTTTTTCCATAAGAATTATGCATGATCCAATTTCTCCCTCAGCTTTTTAAAATTCCAGTTTTCCAGATACCCTTTACCAACCTCATCCACCTGCACAATTGTCACAGAGTCATGATTGGCTTTTTTATCGTTCTTCATGAGCTCCAACACCTTGTCTTTATCCGCATCGCAGGATACCGGAAGCTGTAATCGTATAAGCACCTTTTCGAGTCTTTGTTTTAATTCCGGGCTATTGAGAATACTCATCATTCCCATACCGACACATTCTCCGTGAAGATATCCCTGTAATCCATAATAGGTTTCATAAGCATGACCATATGTGTGACCAAAGTTCAGAAGTTTTCTTTCTCCCGTTTCCCTTTCGTCTCTTTCTACTACTCCTTTTTTGATATTCAGACAATGTTCCAGAATCTCTTCTTCATGCTGAGCATAATCATCATGTTCAAAAATTGCAAACAGCTCTTCATCAAATGTCAGGCCTTCTTTCACAGCCTCGGCTAGACCGTTATGATATTGTCTTGGAGACAATGTTGTTAATACATCAGGGTCAATCAGCACTGCATCCGGCTGCCAGAAAGCACCTATACAGTTTTTAGCACCATCCAGATCTATTGCTGTTTTTCCTCCGATGGAAGAATCTATCTGAGAAAGATATGTGGTCGGAATATTGATATAGGAGATGCCTCGCATATAGCATGCTGCAGCAAATCCAGCCATATCGCCTACTACGCCTCCACCTAAAGCAAGCACGATATCTTTTCTTACAAGATGATGCTGCTTCATATCTTTCAGAATTTCCAGCCAGACTTCGGCATTTTTGCTTCCCTCTCCCTGTGCAAATACATGTATCGGTGCATCAGGAAATTGCTGAAGAAGAATATCTTTCCACTTCTCTGGAACTCCGTCATCTGAAACAATAAAGACATTGGCATCTTTTCTGACATAGTCTTTCACTTTGGAAAGAATTCCTCTTTCCAGATAAATTGGATATTCTTTTTGTCTGGTACGTACTGTAATTTCCATAAGTCCTCCCTGCATAAAATAAAAACCATACGGCATCATCGTATGGTTTTTATTACTTATATCCATTAGATAATGCCTCAATTACGTTAAAACGGGCAATTATCCAACTGCCCTGACTATCTAAAGTAAAAGTAATAAAATTTCTTGGTTTCTACTGTCTTCATCACTATCATTGTATACCCCTCTTTTGAAAAGGCAATCATTTATTTATGAAAATATTTTCGATAGTTGCAGCCTTATACGATCCAAACACTTTCAGCTCAATACATTCCTTCTCCATCTGCTGTAAAATAGCAGACACCCTTTCATCCCGGGCATCAGCTGCAATATCCACATAGAACAGATATTCAAATACTCTGGATGGAATAGGTCTGCTTTCCAGTTTCAGCATATTGATTTTATTGGACGCAAGAATTTCCAGTACATGATACAAAGAACCCGGTTCATGTTTTACTACAAGCATCAGACTGGTTTTATTCGCCTCTTTTACAGCTTCTTCTTTCCATGTAATGACGAGGAATCTTGTCATATTGGTAGTAAGATCCTGTACAGAAGTACATAAAGACTCCATATGATAGTATTCACTTGCTCTATAAGAGCCCAGTGCTGCCTTACTATGATCATTGCACTGTTTTACATATTCTACGGATTTGGCTGTGTCCTGATAAGGCACCTGTTTCATCCATGGATGGGCTTCAAAAAATTTCTGGCATTGAGATAATGCCTCAGGATGAGAATATACCTCTTTAATTTCTTCAATCCTTGTGCCTGGCACAACGATAAGATCCTGACGGATAGGTACATTGATTTCTCCTACAGCATGAATCGGATAATCTTTAAACAGATCATAAGTTCTTGAAATAATACCCGTTGTTGTATTTTCCACAGGCAGTACTGCATAGTCCAGAGTGTGATTTTCAATATCCTTCATAATCGCCACAAAATTTGGATATCCAATTTGCTGTATAGGTTTTGAAGCAAAATAGTCTATTGCCGCAATCTCTGAAAATGTGCCGTGATTTCCCTGAAAACCGATTTTTTGCATGTTCCTACCCCCAAATATCGTATAATCATGATATGTCAGACAATAAAAAAACTCTACAAAAAATTTCACTTATAGTTTTCAGTTTTTTCTTTACCTTCTATATGCTCTTTCATAATCCGATACTCTACAACTTTACGGGTTTATTAAATTCTACTCATAGAAGTTCCGCCATAATACTATGCGTGCTTTGTGTAGTCATCTGCCTTTCATGTGTATATACACTTTTAGAAAAGTATTGTATTCCAAGAAGAAAACTGCAGTGTTTCCTGCTATGTGCATGTATGTGTCTGAGTGCTTTCACTCCGTTTACCACCACAGATGCTTTATCTTCTCAACTCCATTTACTATTTGCATTACTTTCCTTTCTGTACCTGCACAGAATCTTATTTCAGTTTGCTTTTATCTCTCAGAAAGTATCTCATTTCTATATCGGATGTCTTTTCCTGAGTGGTTTATTTGTTATCACCTATCAAAGTATCACCGGTATCAGTGAAATTATTTTTATGGACGGCTGGATGATCAGTATGTACATGTTATTGATATGAAAAGGGAGGATACTTTGTATCCTCCGTCTCCTCTATAATTAACGAGCAAAATATTTTTTACGTTCTGGAGATAAGTTATCGCAGTAGTAACGAACTGTTAATGATGCGTCAACTTTATTTTCAGCCTTTGGCTCAACGATAAATGTATCACCTTCAAGCATGCAGTTCAAAATAGCATTGCAAACTGTTTCCAGATTATCGACACCTGCTTCAACTTCTGTAAGAAGATCTTCAGCTTTAATTTCGATATACAGCCAATCCATACCATTAGCTTCACCCTTCTTCCAGTTGATGATATCTTCATAATCCTTAACAGATTTCTTAGCAATTTCAACCTTCTTTACTGTTTTTTTAGCTGCAGGTTTTTTAGCTGTTGTCTTTTTTGCTGCAGGCTTCTTTTCTGCTGTAGCTTTCTTTGCTGTTGTCTTCTTAGCTGCAGGTTTCTTTTCTGCTGTTGCCTTCTTTTCAGCAACAGGAGCTTTCTTTGTTTCTTTTGTTTCTGTGGCAGTTGCTGCTTTAGTTTCAGCTACTTTAGTATCAGCAACTTTAGTTTCTGTCTTCTTTGTTGGCATAAGTTATTCCTCCTAACCTTCCTTATCAAGGAAATTATAGCATACTTCCTAACAAATGCATAAAAACCCTGAAAAAACAAGCTATTTCTTGATACCGAAACCTGTTACTCCTCCTGCTTTAAGAGGATTCTTTTTTAAATACTTTTCAATATCTGCATAGGAATCTATCACCGTATACGTCACAGATTTCCAGTTTCTGTCATGACCATGTGCAAACAGGAAATCCTCAACTCCCATTTCCATGGTTATTTCAGGAACAAGCGTCACTCTTGGATCATTATCATCCAGCCAGTTCCATCCATCCATCAGATCCATATCTTTCGGAACAGGAAGATGATACATCACAGACATATAATCATGTCCTGCTCTGTTATAAAACCATGTATTACCAATGTAGAGATGATTCTGCTCATCCCTGTACACTATAACCACATTCTGAAAAACATCTAAACTGTTTGAAAAAGAAATACTTTCACCCATATCATTTTCCTCCAACATTTATTTAATAAACTTTTCCTTTCTATTTCAATAATATATCCTTGTTTTGTGGAGTTTTTGCATTTTGTTAAACGCTTTCTTCTGAAAGTGCTTACTTGTTTTCTTGGGTATTTTCCAGTTGAGTGATACACTATTTGTGAAGGATTTTCCAATATGAACATGAACAATACGTATTTACATGAAGCTTTCAAAAAAATAGACAGGTATCCGGGAAAAAAAGTCTTTCTTATTGGAAACCATAAATATACTGCAGATTTGTTGCAGACAATTAAAACTGTATCCGATTATTACATGTATCCTGTGAATGAGCTGCAGAGAGATTTTCCTAAAGACAAAGTTCTGACAAAAAAAGATTTCAAGGAAGATTATGTTTATATCGATGCGGTAAGTACTGATGGTACGCATACAGAATTGTCCGCATCGCTTACAGAAATATTTTATACTGTGAAGGAAATGCACTGTGTTCGTATTTCTCTAGGTGTCAATACAGGGTGTGAGGGTAATCTGGATCACTATACTCATGGATTTTTCCACTCTGATGTAACAATTGCTATGGATATCGATTATCCTTTCTATCATTTAAGAAAAGATCACAAAGCATTTAAAGAACTATATACACTTTCTCCTTTAAATACCATGACAATTTCTGATTTCTTCAAGAATTTTCCAAAGAAACAGGAAAATGCCTTTAAAGGCACATATGGTCATATCGGTATAGTTTCAGGAAGTTACGGCATGGCCGGAGCCTGTGCATTAAACATATTAGGTGCCAGGACTTTAGGAGCAGGCTATATAGATGTCTGTTGCACAGACGACATTTATCCTGTCCTTGCCGCAACAAATATCACTCCTGTTTTTCATCCATATAACGGATACACAAAGACAGATGTGCTTTTACCTGTATGCACTTCCGTTAAATCCATCTGTTTTGGATCAGGAGGTAAAAATATTCCGGATAAATCTGATGTACTGGACCTCATTCTTCAAAATGCTACATGTCCGATTGTATTGGATGCAGAAGGTATCCGCCTGTTACAGCAGAACTACTATATACTGCACTTTGTAAAACAGCCGGTTATTTTGACACCGCATATAGGAGAATTTGCGGATTTGCTAAACAGAACTGTTTATGAAGTAAGCAAGGATAAAATTAACCTTTGTTTAAAATTCAGCAAAGAGTATTCCGTATTTATGGTATTAAAAGGACCAAATACCATTATTACCTCTCCGAAAGGGCAGATATACATTAATGAAAGCGGAAATGAAGGTCTTGCCCAGGCTGGAAGCGGAGATTTGTTAACAGGTATGATAACAGCAATGTTATCTTTCCAGAAAGATATTTTCACAGCATTGAAAATGGCTGTATTCCTGCATGGACATATTGCGGACACTCTGGCATTATCTCATTCCAGACAAACTCTGGATCTTACAGAGTATCCTTCATGTATGGACAGGCTGTTTAAAGAAAACGGGTATTAAAAAAGAACCGTGTACGGTGAAATCTGAAATTGAACAAATACAGTTCTCTCAGACTATTCACTATACCGCGGTTCTCTTTTTTAACCTTTCAAGCCTTCTTCCTGACGTTGCATATTTTCTACCACAACATCATAAATGTCTCCGATGGACTGACCATATTCCAGAATCTTCCAAGGTTCATTTGTATGAAAATGAATCTTGATAGGATCACCATCTCCACCTACTGCCAGTAAGCAGTCTCCCTTGAAATGTTCAAGGATATAATCATGTACTTCATCTTCATCCAGATCTTCTCCGTCAATCAGAAGCTGGGTATCAAATTTAAATTCTAATTGTTCCATATTTTCCTCCATGGATATTTGAATTATACCACACTATTGTAAAAACGTCGGATTTTCTATCTTTCAGAAAAATCTATCTTTTACATAAATAGCAATACATGCACCGGCCACAGCAAGAATCAAAGAACCAACCAGATTCGTACTGCCCAATCCAATCAATCCTGCAAGAATATTACCAATGATGGCACCAATCATACCAATGCCAAGATTACTTAGCATATCATCAGAATTCTTTTTCATAATTGTATTTGCAAGCCATCCTGCTGCAACACCTACAATCAGTGACATAATAATACTTAACAGCATATATCTACCTCCTGCTGTTAAAATGCTAGCACAAAAGAAAGAAATGTACTGCTGTTTCAATACATTTCTTAAGATTTGTTATGATTTTTTTTTGCCTCTTCAATCCATCGGGGCATATTTTCCTGAATAGTTCTGAAGCCAGGATTTCCTTCCGGTAAAGAAGCTTTCTGAATAATTGTTGTTCTTCTTCTGTTACGAACACGTGTTTTATGTAAAGCCTTCAATGACAATCTTGCCTGATTGGTTTTTGTGTCAAAGTCAATAATTTTCACTTTTACTATCTCACCAACTGTTACAAACTGAGTAATATCTTTAACGTACCCCTCAGAAATTTCAGATATATGAATCAGACCGGAAGTGTATCCGTCCAAAGACACAAAAGCTCCGTAAGGCTGTATGCCGGTCACCTTTCCTTCCACAATCTGACCTGTAGTATATGTTTGCATTGTATAACCTCTCGGTCGTTATTATACACTAAAACTTACAGTATTTTTAACTTAGATTACCGACTGTAGTGGTATACTACATAAGAGGTTTGAAATATGCAAATGTATTGTTTTTTATCCGCTTTGATTGCGGACATCCTGGCACAGCTGTTAAAGCCGGTATTTTATTATATTTTCCATAAAGAGTGGAAATGGGAATTATGTAAAGCAAGTGGTGGTTTTCCATCCTCTCATTCCGCAACTGTCAGTGCACTTGCGTTATCTGTAGGTATTCAGGAAAGTTTTTCCAGCACATTATTTGCAGTAACCCTGACCTTTGCCGGCATCGTTATTTATGATGCTGCAAATGTAAGGTATTATAGTGGACAAAACATCAAAATTACGCAACAATTAATCAAGGATGTGCGTTCACAAATGCATATTCCTCTGATTGATCCAATCTACAGTACAAAAATCAAAGAAGTTTTGGGCCACAATTGGATAGAAGTTGCCGGTGGTATACTGTTAGGCATGATAGTTGCCTTATGTATCAGCGTATTACCTAAGATATAGAAAGAAGGTTTAGATTTTACATGAGTGAAGAAGTATTAACACCAGAAGAACAGGAAAAGAAACAGGATATTCTCAATCGTATCAATCACACACTGGATAAGATCCGTCCTTACCTTCAGGCAGAAGGAGGAGATGTCACTCTCATTGATTTTGAAGATGGTGTCGCCACAGTAGATATGATTGGTGCCTGTGCCGGTTGTATGATGGCAAGTGCTGATGTCAGTGAAGGTGTACAGGCATTAATCGTTGATGAAGTGCCGGAAGTCATGAAAGTTGTCATGGCTCCACAGGCTCCTCAGTATTTCTACTAAGAATGCAATGCATTCTTTTTTTATTTTTGATGTTTATTTGCATTTTTCACTTTATTTTTATGTTTTTGAAAGATTTTTTCATCTTTTCTAACTTTTCTTAATTTTTTTCTGGATTTTGCAAAAAAATATTGCGATTTAAGTTCAGTTGGACTATTCTTGTTGCATAAACAAGGAGGAGTTTATTATGGCACACCCATATGAAGAATTTGGATCTTTAGTTTTCAATGAAACATTAATGGAAGAACGTCTTCCTAAACCTATTTATGATATGTGGAAGAAGACGGTAGCCAATGAAGGTACACTGGACCGTCAGACCGCTGACGCTATTGCTCATGCAATGAAAAGATGGGCAATGGAAAAAGGCTGTACACATTTCACGCACTGGTTCCAGCCAATGACAGGCGGAACTGCAGAAAAGCATGACGCATTTATTGAACCTGGAAAAGACAACTTGCCAATTGCACGTTTCTCAGGAAAAATGCTTATCAAAGGAGAGCCTGACGCTTCCTCCTTCCCAAGTGGTGGTTTAAGAGCTACTTTTGAAGCAAGAGGCTATACATACTGGGATGTTACATCTCCTGCTTTTATCAGAGATCATGTATTATGTATCCCTACTGTATTTGTTTCCTACACAGGTGAAGCTTTAGACAGAAAAGAGCCTTTGTTAAAATCCACAAAAGCTGTCAGCGAGGCAGCCACAAGAATTGTGAATATTTTAGGAGATAAAGAAGTTAAATATTGTCGTCCATCTGTTGGTCTTGAACAGGAGTATTTCCTGATTGATAAAAAGTATTTTGATGAACGTCTGGATCTTAAATTATGTGGAAGAACCTTATTTGGTATCTCTGCTCCTAAAAAACAGGAATTATCCGATCATTACTTTGGTGCTATTCCTGAAAAAGTACAGGCATTCATGAAAGAAGTCAATGAAGAGCTCTGGAAACTCGGTGTTTATGCTAAAACAGAGCATAACGAAGTAGCTCCTGCTCAGTTCGAACTTGCTCCAGTATTCTCTGAATGCAATATTGCTGTAGACCAAAACCTGCTCACTATGGACATTCTGAGAAAAACAGCTGAAAAACATGGGCTGGCATGTTTATTACACGAAAAACCATTTGATGGCATCAATGGTTCAGGAAAACACAACAACTATTCCATCGTTACAGATAATGGGCAGAACCTGTTCTCTCCTGGTGACAAACCTGCAGAAAACATTCGTTTCCTGACATTTGTATGTGCATTTATCAAAGCGGTAGATACGTACCCTCTGTTACTTCGTCTTTCTGCAAGTTGTGCAGGAAATGATTTCCGTTTAGGTGCCAACGAAGCTCCACCTGCTATTATCTCTATTTATCTTGGAAGTTACATTGAAGATGTACTGTATAATCTATATCAGACGCATCCTTCTCAGAAAGGTAAAATTGATTCTAAAAAAGAAGAAAAATTTGATTTCAATCCTGTTGCTGGTCTGGCGTATGTTCCTCATGACAATACTGACCGTAACAGAACTTCCCCTGTTGCTTTCACCGGCAATAAATTTGAATTCAGAATGCTTGGTTCAAGCATGTCTGCTTCCTTACCAAACATTGTACTGAACAGTATTATCGCTGAATCTCTGAATGAAATCGCAGAGCAGCTTGAAGGCATTAAATATCTTCAGGATATTCGTGAAAAAGCACTTTCCATCTGCAGAGATATTATTCATGAGCATAAGAAAGTCTTATTCTCAGGTGATGGATATTCTGACGAATGGAAGAAAGAAGCTGCAAGAAGAGGTCTGCCTTCCGTCAACAGTTTCATTGAAGCTACGCAGGCATTAAAAGATCCGAAAGTTGTCAATCTATTCACTTCTCTGGATGTCTTTAACGAAACAGAAATCAAAGCTAACCTGGCTATCATGGAAGAACAATACACACAGATTGAAAGTATTGAAGTCCGTACACTCATGGAGATGACACGTAAAGATATTCTTCCAGCAATGATGGAAGAGCTGAAAGCTTATGGTGAAGCAACCACAGCATGTGGTGATGCAAGCCCAAAATACTTTAAGACTCGTCTGAAGACAATCGGTGATCTGATTGACGCAACCTATGATGGTCTGAAGGAACTGGAAGCCAAGTTTGAAGAAATTGAAACTATCAAACATGACTATGACAAGGGATATGCAATGTATTATGAACTGGCACCTCTGATGAGAAAGTTAAGAACTTCCATTGACACATATGAGAAGATTTCTTCTCCTAGATATTACAAACTGCCTTTATACGAAGACATGTTGTTCAATATCTGAAACACTTAAAACTCCTTCTCTTTCGGAAGTACTGTATGCATACAGTACTTCTTTTTTGTGCTATGATTACAAAAAGTGAGGTATGCGATATGAAATCAGAATATACATATGACGGATCCAGAACATTCAACATCAAAAAAGTAAAAACTGATGAAACATCTCTATGTAATAATCGTGAAATTGCAGAGAAGAGAATGCAGGAAAACGAACAGGAACTGGATGAATTACAACAAAAGCTATATGCCGAAAAAAAAGAAGGACTGATTATAGTTTTTCAGGCCATGGACGCCGCAGGTAAAGACGGAACTATCACCCATGTCTTACAATGCCTGTCACCTCATGGAGTTTATGAAGCAGCTTTTAAATCGCCTTCTTCCACAGAGCTGGCACATGATTTTTTATGGAGAGTTGTGCAAAAGGTGCCTGCAAAAGGTGAAATTGCCATATTCAACCGTTCCCATTATGAAGATGTACTGATTGGTAAAGTGAAAGAATTATATACGGCACAGGCTCATGCTGATCGTATTGATACTGATAAGGTGATTAATAGAAGATATACAGATATCCGCAACTTTGAAGAATACCTGTATCAGAATAATGTACGTATCATCAAAATTTTCCTGAATGTTTCTAAAGAAGAACAGGCAAAACGATTTTTATCTCGTATTGAAGAGCCAGAAAAAAACTGGAAGTTTTCTTCTTCTGATGTTGAAGAAAGAACCTATTGGGATAAATATCAGAATGCTTTTGAAGATGCTGTCAATGCCACTGCCACCTCACATTGTCCATGGTATGTGGTTCCTGCAGATCACAAATGGTATATGCGTTATGTAGTATCCGAAATCATTCTGAAAACTTTAAAAGAAATGAATCCCGAATATCCTGTTGTCAGTGAAGAAAGAAGACAGCAGTTTCAATCTTTAAAGGAACAACTTGAAAAAGAACTGCAGAAATAAAACAAAAACAGAGCTCTTATAGCCGGAATCCAGCTGTAAGAGCTCTTTTAACATAACTTTCTACTTTTCTTCTATATGTATGTTTTTCTGTGCAAGAACAGAATTTATCAGTTTGGCAGTGAGAGTATACACAACAGAGAATACCGGTACTCCCAAAAACATTCCCACAATGCCAAATAAGGAACCACCTGCAATGATAGCAAACATCACCCATAATGTCGGTAATCCCATAGAATCCCCCAGAATATACGGACCGATAAGATTACCATCAATCTGCTGGAGAATAAAGATAAAAATCAAGAATTCAAAGGATTTGATTGGTTCAATAAGAACCAGGATAATCAAACATGGAACTGCGCCGATAAATGGTCCAAAAATCGGAATCATGTTGGTAATACCGACTACAAATCCAATCAGAGGAGAATATGGCATCTTTAAGAAAGCACAGACAAAATAACAGATAATTCCTATTAGAAGAGAGTCCAGTGCTTTACCAAAGATGAATTTATTAAACATATCCGCTGTCAGCCGGCAGACCATAATGCAGGAATCCGCAGCTTTCTCATTAAATACCGCATACAGTATTTTTTTCATCTGCAGTTTGAATGTTTCTTCCTGCAGAAGAAGATACATGGTGACAATAATGCCAATAAAGAAATTAATAACATTCTTAACAAAACTGACAGAATAGGAAACAACTATGGCAATACCGCCCTTATTTCCCACTAGCCAGCCGGAAACGATTTTATATACAGAATTCAGTCCGTCATTCAGCACATCTGCTACTTCTTTATCACTGCCGATATTTTCAATCAGACGACTTGCAGAATCCATATAGACATCCAGATTCTTTGCAAAGGACGATATACTGTCCACAAGCTGTGGAATCAAAATAGCAAAGAATGAGAAGATGACTGCCAGCATAAACAGCATGGAAGCCGCAACAGAAATTCTTCTTTGAGTTTTTGCAGAAAATTTAGTATTTGCAAGCCATTTGTATTCAACAATTCTTCTGAAAGGAACTAATATCAATGCAAACAGAATTCCCAGCAAAAATGGTGTCATTGCTTTGAATATACCTTCCAGAGCAACACCCACACTTCTCAGGTTATTACATATCAGATAAAACAGAACAATACAGATGCCGGATATTGTAAATATGGTCACCTGTTTTCGTATTTCAGGATCTAACTTTTTCCAAATCATACACACTACCTTTCACAGAAAGATTTTAACATGATATACCCTCTTTTTATATTTTTCTTAATAAATTCCTTTTGACACAATCACGATTGTGTATAGGTTTATGTTGACGAGAATAATGGATATGCTATACTCACACATGTCTTTTATCAAGAATGAGTGAGAGAGTCAGCTCTGTGAACTCATACCAACCTGCATGTATGCAAGGTGGTACAGCTGACATCGATAAAGAAAGAGTAATGTATCTCTTTCTTAAAGCCTCAAAAAAAGACAGAAAGAAAGGGTATATATAATGACAAAAAGATTTTTTACTTCCGAATCCGTCACAAGCGGACATCCGGACAAAGTCTGCGACTTCATTGCAGACTCCATCCTTGACGAAGCATTACGTCAGGATCCTTATTCTCACATGGCTGTAGAAGCTACTATCAAAGATGATCTTATTCTGGTATATGGTGAAGCTAACACAAAGGCTGATCTGGATTATGAAAGCATTGCTTTAAACGCCATCAGATCCATCGGGTATACCGAAGATTACCATGTAATGACAAAGGTCAACAAACAGTCTGCTGAAATCAATGATGCCGTAGCTCATGATGAAATTTCTGCAGGAGACCAGGGAATCATGTTTGGCTACGCTGATGATGAAACAGCAGACTACATGCCTTTTGCCATTGATTGTGCACATAAATTAGCTGCACAGCTTGAAAAAGTGCGTCGTCAGGACAGCAGATTAATGCCTGATGGAAAAACACAGGTAACTGTAGAGTATGATGATGGTAAGCTGACAAGAGTAGATACAATTGTAGTCTCCACACAGCATACAAAGGATATTACACAGGAAGAATTACATGCACTTATCAAAGAAAAAGTCATTGATCCTGTTGTGGATGCAAAATATATCGATGAAAACACAAAATATCTCATCAACCCTTCCGGCTCCTTTATCTTAGGTGGCAGCTGGGGTGACTCCGGTACAACGGGAAGAAAAATTGTTGTAGATACTTATGGGGGATATGCTCCAATCGGCGGAGGATGTTTCTCTTCCAAGGATCCAACTAAAGTTGACCGTTCCGCTGCATACTATGCACGTTATGTGTGTCGTAATATTGTTGCTAACGGGCTGGCTCACAAATGTCAGCTGGAATTATCTTATGCTATTGGAGAACCAAAACCTTTATCTGTAACTATTGACACATTTGGCACATCCACTTACACTGACGAACAGTTACTGGAGATTATTAATAAGAATTTTGACTTCTCCGTATCTAATATCATTAAAGAATTAGATCTGCGTCGTCCTATCTACAAGGAAACAGTCAACTACGGTCACTTTGGAAAGAGTAATCTTCCTTGGGAACAATTCAAGAAATTAGAATTTTAGGCTTTTGGACATCAGGAATTCCTGATGTCTTTTTCATAGAAAAACAGACAGTTTACATACTATCTGTCTGTTCAATAAGAATAGATTGCTGTAATACAGCAAACCATAGTTTTGTACCGTCATTATTTTCCTGAGGTTCCGTTTCTTCAAGTTTGAATACTGTATATCCCTTTCCTTCGAGAATAGATTTATTGCGCATTCTGTCTGTTTCATCTTTCATAGAATAGATATATGGGACATCTGAACTGTCTTCCCCATAACATGCCACATCCGGATCCAGACTGATACAGGATATACACTGTGTATTACCAGTTCTGTATCTTACGGCTCTTTCATAGGTCATGGACAGCATATTAGAGAAAATATGCTGTCTTCTGAACCTTCTGGAAACATATATATTCGAAAAACATAAAACATCCTGACAGGAAATATTCACAGAGGAAACAACACATGGATATGGAATTTCCGGATAAAAATAATTACAGAGAATATAGTGCTGCAAATAAGACCAGTCAGAATCTTCGCTCATATAATCATACAGGTCTTTTCTTGTCAAAAGAACATCCATTGTAGTATGAATACATGCAAGATCAGCAATAATTCTGTCTTCTTCAAACACCAGTAATACCATCTGCTCCACTTCCGGTAATACAGGATAGCAGAATAAAAAGTAGGTATAACCGTCTATTTCCTCCAAAGAGTATTCCTGAGGATACTCCGTATATCTTTCCAGCAATTCTTCATAAGCAGGTGTCAGCCAGTTTCTCAGGAAAGAATACATGAGATCCAAATATTTTTTATCAGTCTTTTTCATTAACTCTATCATAACAAAAACCGGTCAGCGTTGTCTGCTAACCGGTTCTGAATTTTTTATTTTTTCAATACTGCATGGCATCTTGGGCATAAGTCATCTTCATCAGGATTTACAGAGTAATTCCAGCAACGAGGACATTTTGTGCCGCTTGCCTTTTCAACTTTTACAGTGACTTCTTCACTTGTGGAAACTTCAGTATTGGAAACGATGAGCCACTGACTTAAAGCACTGTCCAGTTTGGAGGAGAAAAGTGCCTGTACGTCTTCTGGAACCCCAAGCTGAATGCTTGCTTCCTGATTGGACTTAATCATCTTTTCATTACGTGCATCTTCCAATGCCTTCAGAACTGTACTACGTACATCAAGCATCTTCTTTGCATTTGCTTTTACTTCTTCTGCATTTGGATATTCTTCCACTGCAGGGAATTCTGTATTATGCACAGACTTTTCAGCATCATCATTGAAATGAGCCCAGACCTCTTCACATGTAAAGACTAAGAATGGAGCCCATAATTTTACCAGTTTATCTGCACATACCCAGTATACAGACTGTACCTGTCTTCTACGTGGGTTATCCTTTTCTTCGCAATACAGGATATCCTTAGTGAAATCACAGTAATAAGAACTCAGTTCATTTACCATGAAGTTCATTAGTGCCTTGTTTGCGGCAACATAATCATATGCCAGTACGTCTTCTCTTACTTCTTTAACAACATCATTTAAAGCCACGAGAACAAACTGATCGATTTCTGTCAGATTTTCATAAGCAACCATATCTTTCTTTGGATCAAAATCCTCAGGATTGACGTTACCTAACAGGAAACGGAATGTATTACGGATCTTTCTGTACTGATCAGAAACCTGTTTGATATTGCTTGGTCCCAGTTTGAGATCTGCTTTGAAATCAGAAGTCATAGCCCATAAACGGAAAACATCTGCACCATTAGCGTTAATAATATCCATAGGGTTTACAACATTTCCTACAGATTTACTCATCTTTTCACCCTTGGAGTCTACTACATATCCATGAGATAGTACTTCCTTATATGGTGCTCTGCCTTTAACAGCAGTAGCTACAATCAGACTGGAATTGAACCATCCACGATACTGGTCACTGCCTTCGAAATACATATCACATGGGAATTCCAGACCTCTTGCTTCTAATTCTCTCCAGGAAGAACCGGAGTCAAACCATACATCCATGATGTCTGTTTCTTTTGTGAATACACCATTCGGAGACTTCGCATTTGTATAGCCTTCAGGTAATAAGTCTGCAGCTTCTCTTTCAAACCATACATTAGAACCATATTCCTCAAACAAATCAGCAATGTGATCAAAGACTTCCTTTTCCATGATTGGAGTACCATCTTCACAATAGAAAATAGGAATTGGAACACCCCATAATCTTTGTCTGGAGATACACCAGTCACCACGGTCATGAATCATGTTATGCATTCTCTTCTGACCAAAACTGTTATGCCATGTAACGTTATTATCAATCTGGTCCAGAAGCTGCTCTTTGATCTTATCAATAGAACAGAACCACTGTTTTACAGCTCTGAAAATAACCTTTTTCTTTAAACGGTCATCATGAGGATAACTGTGTACAATATTTTCAACTGCTAACAGACATCCTTTTTCACTCATGTCATGGATGACTGCCTTACTGCAGTCTTCAAAGAACATCCCCTGGTACTTGCCAGCTTCTTCATTCATATGACCTGTAGAATCTACTGTATTAATTGGAGCAATACCATATTTTGCACATACAAGGAAGTCGTCCATACCATGACCACCGGCTGTATGTACTACACCTGTACCATCTTCATCAGTAACGTGGTTTCCTAATAAAGTAGGACATTCTTTGTCTAAAACCACATGATGGTAAGTAATACCTTCGAGTTCTTTACCTTTAAATGTACGTAAGATACCTTTATTTTCCAGATGGAACTTTTCCAGCAGAGTATCTACAAACTTGGATAAGACAATCAGTTTTCCTTTTTCAGTTAATACTTCTGCATATTCCAGACGTTCATTTAAGCTGACTGCTTCATTACTTGGAATAGTCCAAGGAGTTGTTGTCCAGATGACATAATAATCATCGCTGTCCAAAACACCTTTACCATCCGCAATCTGGAAAGCAAGATAAATCGTACTGTCTTTTACATCTTTATAGACAATTTCAGAATCAGCAACAGCTGTTTCATTAAACGGAGACCAGTATACTGGTTTTAATCCCTGGAAAATCAGGCCATCCAATGCCATCTTGGAGAAGTTTCTTACCTGTCTTGCTTCGAATTCTTTATTTAATGTGATATATGGATGTGCATAATCTGCAATCTGTCCCAGACGTTTTTCTGTAGCCATCTGCTGAGCAATCTGTTCATGTGCATATTCATCACACTTCTTTCTGAATTCTGCAGCAGATAATTTTTTACGATCTACGCCTAATTTCTGAATAGCATTTTCAATTGGTAATCCATGAGTATCCCATCCTGGGAAATACGGTGTATAGTAACCACTCATGGCGTGTGTACGGTTAATAAAATCTTTAATAACACGGTTCATTGCAGTTCCTGCATGAAGATTGCCATTTGCATAAGGTGGACCATCATGTAAAACAAATGCTTTCTGACCTTTATGGTGATCCAGAAGATCCTGATAATAATTGTTTTCCTCCCACTGCTTTAAAATACCTGGTTCTTTTTTAGCCAGATTTCCACGCATTTCAAAATCAGTATTTGGCATGTTTAAAGTGTTTTTAAAATCCATTTCCCTTTTCTCCTTTAAGGACATAAAAAAACGCCCTTACTCTAAGGACGCTAGCGCGCGGTACCACCTTAGTTCATATACAAAGATTTCTCTTTTATATGCGACTCTTACCATTCTTTAACGCAGAATGAAACGATTGCTCACAGGTGATGTCCTGCTTTTACCTTCCACTGTCTATTTTCACCGGACTAGACTCTCTTATAAGCTAAGGTAGAAGCGGCGCGTCCTGATCAACGCATTACTTCTGGTTGTTGTTATCGTCTGTATCAATTGAAAACCATTTTGGATCAGGCATCTTTGGAATCTGGAAAGCATCCAGTTCCTCCTGAAGATGCTGCAACTTGTCTTTCATTTCACCCTTCACATCTCCTGCCTGAGCATACAGACGTGTAAGATCCATGAGAATGACCTTTGCCGTTCCAATGGCTTCGCGAATAATTTCATCCGCATTTGCCTGTGCATCTGTGATGATATCATTAGCTTCTCTAAGAGACAGACGTGCAATGTCTTCTGCAGCAGATTTTCTGGCCTCCAGAGACTGCACCATTTCAGTATGTACAGCCTGTAACTGTTTGAACTTCTGTTCATTCTCGGCCATTTGTTGCTGATAGATAGCAATTCTGTGTTCCAGTTCATCTACCTGACTGGCATAGGATTCGATAGCTTCATCTACAGCAAAACGATCATAACCGTTTTTCATAACTCGAAATGTCGGTTTTTTTGCTGTCATATCTGCTCCTCTCACATATACTTATCAAACACTGCTACAACACGATCACTTTTCGTTGTATGCTGAACACCTCTGTAAATGAAGCGACCTTCACCACGAATAGAAATCGTATCGTTATTATCGCACACTTTATCGGGGACATCAAGCACCATATGATTCACTGAAACACCACCCTGATGTATCTTTTGTTTTGCCTGAGCTCTGGAAATATGACAGACACTTGCCACAAGTGCATCCAGTCTTTCACTCCCTGCAACTACCTGAACAGTTTTAAAATGAAACTGTTGTGACGGTCTTTCACGAATGATTTCAAAATGTACATTTAACTGGTTAATTCGTGTCAGATTCTGCACAAAAAAATCTGCCATTGTCATAGTTGTATACAAATACACATACGACTCATCAACCCAAAGATCACCAAATGCATCAGGTTCCACCTGTAAATGCATAATTGCACCCAGGACATCTCTATGTGTGATTTTTCTGAATCTCTGATCTATTTTTGCTTTGAGGCATACAATATCAGAAAAGTCATCTTCCTCATCAAAGAGAAAAATGACTTCTTTCTTTAAAGCACCAGGATACCCACCGTCATATTTAATAAGTTCAGAGGCTGGAAATCTTTTTTTCAAAAGTGCCTGCTGCCCTTCCGTTAAAAATTTAGAACAGACAGAGGTATGCCATAACTGGCTGTGCTCCTGTAAATCTTCAATATGTGCAAACAGATCTTCTTCAGCAGAAGTCTTAGTCATCATCAGAATCCAGTTTGATTTCTCCGTCAACTGCAACATTCTTTGGTGCACACAGAATAACATTATGACCAATCTTCTGAATAGAACCATCCAGGGCATATACAACACCTGTTAAGAAATCAATTGTTCTCTGTGCATATTCTTTCTGTAAACGGTGTAAGTTTACCACTGCAGCTCTTCTGGACTTCAGATGTCTTGCAATTTCTTCACATTCTTCAAAAGAACGTGGCTCAAACAACACCATCTGCGCATTAGTTGGAACACTTGTAACATTTGTTCTTCTCTTTTCATAAGAGCTGATTGGCTGTGCTTCACTTTCTCTGTATTGTAACTGTGTATCTTCTACTTCATCTTCATCTTCTTCATCATCATCGACAGGTGCGATAAAATCTTTTAATTTGCTAAATACCATGGTAAAAACCTCCTATTCTTCTTACATTATAGCATTGTGCCAAAATGCCTTCAACGCTTACTTTTTTCACACATAGAATCATTTTCTGTAATCGATACATGCTCTTGAAAGCATGTGTGAAACCACATAGTCTTTAAATGCAACATGAACAGGGTGTTTCTGATAGGCATCGAGATCTTCATAAGTTTCAAAATCAAATAGCAGACACAGGTCATAGTTTGACATGTCCGCCAGTGTATCATTTACAACCACTTCACCTCTTACTGCACATGGAATGGTATATAAGGCTTCTGCAAGTTTTACTGCCTTATTAAGTACTTCTTCATGATTTTCCTGTTGTAATTTAAACATGCATACATGCGTAATCATATGGGTATCTCCTTCTTAACCTAAATTATTTTACATAAGAAAAAGCACTTGAGACAAGTGCTTATAAGGATTCAACTGTTTCTTTATCCAGCTTTTTCACTAATTCCAGAGCAAGATCCACTGCAGCGTCATAATCGCATTTTTTAACAAAGCAATTAGAGGAATGGATATATCTTACAGGAACACCAATAACAATACTTGGTACACCCATTTCTTTGTTTACCATAGCCCCGTTTGTTCCTCCACCTTTTCTGACACTTTCCTGTACCGGAATACCCTTTTCACGGGCTAAATCCAATGCCAGTTTCTGGAAACGCCAGTTTGTAATCATGGATACGTCCATATGTCTTAACATAGGCCCTTTACCAATAGTTGCCTGAATCATATAGTCTTCTGAGAAAGTATCATCTGCAGGACAACCCTCAAAACAAATCATGACATCTGGCTGTAAGGCACGCGCATTGGCCATTACACCTCTTTCACCAACTTCTTCCTGAACAGAAAAACTTGCGGATACATCACATGGAAGATCTTTGCCCTTCAGACGCTTCATGGTTTCAATTTCAGCAGCAACACCAATTCTGCAATCAAAAGCCTTTCCATAGAAAACATCTCTGATTTCATCATATGTGCAGTTGACTTCAGGAGCACATGGAGAACCAATGTGAATACCCAGAGCTTCTGTTTCTTCTTTGGAAGTAGTACCACAGTCCAGCACCATTGTAGAAACGTCCAATGGGGCGTTTTTATCCTGCGCACTCATAAAGTGTGGAGGTTTGGCAGCTACTACTGCTGAAACATAGGTGCCTTTATCAGTTTTGATTCTAAAAGAATTTGCCACAAGAGAGGCAGCCTGAATTCCGCCCAGTGCAAGAATTCTCATAGTTCCATTCGGCTTGATAGCCTGTACAATCAGGCCCACTTCATCTAAATGTGCATCAAACATAACAACTGGTTTTCCTGATGTAGTCTTTCCATCAATTCTGACATTTCTCATGGAATCCACAATTGTTGTATATTCAGGTAATTCCTGAACTACAAGTTCAGATACTTCATCTTCAAATCCGCTTGGTCCAAATACATTGGACAAAGCCTGAATACGATCAATTTCCTTCATAATGTGCTCTTTCTTCTTTTTCTTTATTTGCTTTAATCACTTTCATACGTGAAAATTCTTCACGTTCTTTTTCTTCAAGATCTGCAGAAATATTACGAATCTGTGCTTCGTAACGAGGAATAACAATATTCTTTAAAGCGTTGGCTCTTTTTTGCGTTGTACTGATGGCATGAGCCAAACGGTATACTGTATTATCTACCTCTGCTAATAACATAGTTGTTTCTTTTACTTTCTGGAACTGAAAATACGCTTCATCAATACGAGAGTTGGATTCTTCCAGACCATAAGGAATTACATTTTCATCTGTCTTCACATAAGAAACTTTTGGTACTTCCACGCCCATAATGGATCTATAGGTCACATCGATAGAATCATCTACTTTTATCTGATTTGCAACATTCTGAATAACACCAGAATACATATTTGCCTGTTGAAGTAGAAAATACCCTGTAGAGTAGGCATCTGAAATCTGAGTACGTAAAACTTTTACTTTCTCGATTTCAGACATCATCTCTTTTACAAGGATATTTCTTTTTCTATCCATCAGCTCATAGCCATTTTTTGCAAGAGCGAGTGATTTTCTTGCCTTGATGAGATTTCCTTTGGTCGCAGGTACCCCTGCCATTATTCAGCCCCCTGCTTCAGGACAAGTTCAATCGTTCTTTCGGCATGTTCAGGATCATAGTTCTGTTTAATGAGCTGAGGATCCAGACGATCAAGAGCTTCTACAGGCAATGTTGACAATAATGCCCAGCCAAGATTTAAAGTTTCCTGAATGGAACGATTTGTCTTAAATCCCTGTCCAATGAATATGTTTTCGAACTTACGTCCAAATTCCATGTATTTTTTATCCAGAGAAGACAGCTCATCTTCACCGATTACAGAAGCAAGAGATCTTGCATCCTGCACCTTTGCATATGTAGCAAATAACTGGTTAGCGACATCCTGATGGTCTTTTCTTGTATAGCCTTCACCAATACCATCTTTCATAAGACGTGAAAGAGAAGCCAGTACACCAACCGGAGGCTGGATACCTTTTAAGTATAAATCTCTGTCCAGTACAATCTGGCCTTCAGTAATATATCCGGTTAAGTCAGGTACAGGATGAGTAATATCATCATTAGGCATGGTCAGAATAGGAATCTGAGTTACAGAGCCCTTTCCTCCCTTAATAATACCTGCTCTTTCATATAAGGAAGCCAAGTCACTATATAAATAACCAGGATATCCTTTTCTGGATGGAATTTCACCTTTACTTGAAGAGAATTCTCTTACTGCTTCACAATAAGAAGTCATATCTGTAAGAATAACAAGAACATTCAT
>CAKVIS010000025.1 GCA_934754415.1 uncultured Bulleidia sp. | reverse complement strand
AAGACTGTTCTATTCCTGGTTTTAGAGTTCTTTATAGAAATTGCCAATTATCAGCAGTGCTTAACTTAATGACATTGGACAAAAGCCCTTCCTGTATAGCTTAACAGACGAAATTTAAGTAGTAAGGTAACTGTTTACGCCACCATGGCCAGTCATGTGCCACATCACTTCCCCAGAAGTCTACCCATGCAGGGATGTTTTTGTATTCAAACAGCTCTTTCATTCTTGCGGAGTCTTCCTGCATCGGATGTTCCCAGGCGCCTCTTCCACAACAGACAATGATATCTCTGTGTCTTAACATTTCTGCACGTGGATCATCATAATGCATGCCATCCATGTAATCTACAGGAGAGTTGGCATATACCAGATCATCAAAGTAGTCAGGGAAGAAGAATCTTGCATTGTACGCACCGGATAAAGCGATACATCCGGAGAAGATTTCAGGTTTTCTTAACAGGAAGTTTAAAGAATGGGTTCCACCCATGGAACATCCGGTAGTTAAGATGCCATCTGCTCTTTGACCACCATTAGATTGCTGGTTGATATCCAAGATACGAGGACACAGTTCTTCACAGATATAGCGTACATACGCTTCCTGAGATTCAATACGGGCTCTGTTGTCCCAGCTTTTGCTGGACCAGGAATTGACATCATTGGAGTCACAGCAGAACATCTGAATACGTCCGTCTTCAATATAGGCGGCTGCAGCATCAATCATGCCGTTATTTTCATAATCGTAGAATCTTCCGTCCTGAGAAGGGAAGACGATGACAGGTTTTCCGGAATGGCCATAGACTTTGTACTCCATGTCTCTTCCCAGGTTATAGGAGTACTCTTTATAATAGGCTGTTTTCATTTCTTTTTATTCCCTTTCTTTGCATAGACAAAGGACACAAATTCTTTAACGTCTTTCATTGTCTTGAAACGGGCAATAAACATATCTTCTCCCATAGCACTGCTGAGAATCTGAGGCATGCGTTCATGCATGACGATATTATTGCCGTATTTAGAGAAGATGGCAGCGTCGTTGTTTTTATAGGTGTATTTATCTCTTTTGCCTACATAGACACAATGGAAAGGTCTGTCAGTTTCATATAAACCATGATTGTACATGGCCATATTGGCATAGATGTTATAGACACTGATGTTGTTGGCAAAATTCATCATGTCTGTGGTGTATCCTCCAGGTGGTCTCATATTGACTTCAAGACCTACAAGATCTCCTTTGTGTCCCAGGCCTTCTTTATCCTGTGTTAAGCGGAAATATTCTGTGTGGAAGAAACGCCCTTTGATATTAAAGGCTTTGATGACTTTTGTTCCCATCTCATCCAGATCTGCAGGGATTTTTTTCTCTGACCAGTACACACTTTCATCTGCACTGTTGACCACATCCATGATTGGTTCTGGAAAAACGTGGCTTGTCTTGAAGATGATGTTGTTATTCTGATCGGTAATGCCGTCAAACGAAACGATATATCCCGGCACAAATTCTTCCATAATATATTGTGTAGGAAGTTTCTGTCTGTAGAAATCTTTTAACTGAGAATCGTTGCTGATTTTCCATGTGGCATTGGCCCCAACACCGTCATCAGGTTTGACAATAACCGGATATCCGACTTCCTGAATGAATTTCTGTCCTTCTTCCAGTGTGGTGGCTAAATGATAACGTGCCACAGGGACACCTGCTTTTTCATAGTAGGCTTTCATGTTGGATTTTAATTTGTATCTTAATACATCTGAAGATTTATCTCCTGTGTTGATGTTGAAATCTTCACGGAGTCTTGCGTCCTGTTCCAGCCAGAATTCATTGTTACTTTCCAGCCAGTCAATTTTGCCGTGTTTATGAGCAAACCAGGCAACGGCTCTGTACATTTCATCATAATTCATCATGGAATTGACCTGGTAGTATTCATCCATGGAATCTTTAAGTTCCTGACTTAAAGACTCATACGGGTCTTCACCGATGCATAAAGAAGTGCCACCAATCTGTTTCCATGCTTTTGGAAACTGATAGTAGGTTTTAGGAAAGTTTGGTGAGATAAAAACAAAGTTTGGCATAGTTAACACCCCTTTCGTAACTATATAAAGGCATTATACTCTTCAATCTTTATTTTCAAAAATAAATTCTGTGTACTAGAATAAAAGAAAAACAGGGGGGGATAAAGACTCTATGACAAAACTGGATGAGGCAAGAATGGAAATAGATCTGTGCGATGAACAGATTGCACAGCTGTTTGAAAGAAGATTTACAGCGGTACAGCAGGTAATTGCGTATAAAATAGAGAATCATTTGCCTATTCTTGACAGTGGAAGGGAAGAAGTCATTAAGAAAAAGAACAGAGACAGGATTCAGAATGAGAATCTGAAGATGTATTATACTGCATGGTATGAAGAACTGCTGAAACTGTCCAAAGAGTATCAGAAAGAGATACTGGATAAGCAATAAAGCTGATTTTTCTGTGAATCTTAATCAATTTCACATAGTATTACGGCAATTTTCGTGTACAATCTTTGATGAATTGTGAAAGAATTGTGAAAAAACAGTTCGGAAAGGATTCGGATGAAAGAAAAATTATCGCATATAAAAGACGGTTTACAGCCTGTCTTCAATAAAATAAAAATCCTGTTTAAAGAAAGAGAAAGTAAATATCAGTTTTCTGCACCGGCTGCCATAGCCATACAGATTCTGTTTTCCTGTCTTGTGTGCTTTGTGATAGAAGTGCTTGCCAGACATTCTTTTATGCAGGGGATACAGTTTGTGGATACACACACCTGTGCATTTGTGTATAACTGTGCATTGATATTTGTGACAACCTTACCTGTATTTCTTGTAAGAAAGAGAATGTTTGTAAGGGTTCTGGTATTTGGAATGTGGTTAGTGGCAGGTATTTGCAACAGCGTAGTACTTGCTAACAGAGTTACGCCTTTAACCGGACCTGATCTGAAGAATGCAGCAGAAGGCATGGGGGTTATCAACAAATACTTCAGTGGTTTTGAAATCATTCTGGTGGTGGCTTTGATTGTTGCAGGATTTCTGGTAATGGTGATGTACCTGTTTAAATCTCCAAGATTTAAAGGAAAGATCCATTACCTGCTCAATGTAGCATGTATCGTGGCCTGTTGCTTTGGGTTTTACGGTCTGACAGAGTATTGCCTGAATGCACGCATTTTATCTTCCTACTTTGGAAATATTGCCTTTGCCTATCAGGATTACGGATTCCCGTATTGTGTATCTGTTACTTTATTTGATACGGGTATCAATGAACCGAATAACTATTCTTCTGAAATGATTCAGAATATCATTCAGCAGAATGGTACTGTCAGTGAAGAAAATGTTTCTGAAGACAGAATGCCAAATATTATTGCTGTACAGCTGGAATCTTTTTTCGACCCTGAAAGAGTCAGTTATTTACAGTTTTCTGAAGATCCTATTCCAAATTTCAGAAGACTGTGTCAGGAATATTCCAGTGGTTTATATACAGTACCTACAGTTGGTGCAGGTACTGCCAATACTGAGTTTGAAACTTTGACGGGTATGTCTTTAAGATTCTTTGGGCCTGGAGAGTATCCTTTCAAGAGTATTTTGAAAGATGAACCATGTGAATCTGCTGCGTTTGATCTGAAGTCTCTTGGATATGGTACCTATGCGATACATAACAATGAAGCGAATTTCTATTCCCGTAAAAGGGTGTATAAGAATATTGGCTTTGATGTGTTTACATCTGAAGAATATATGCATACACAGGATGATGTGAATTATAACGGATGGATGAGGGACGAAAATCTTATACAACCAATCCTTGATTCTCTGGATGATACGGAAGGCAAAGATTTTGTGTTTACAGTCACTGTACAGTGTCATGGTGCCTATCCTACAGAACCGGTGCTGGAAGATCCAAAGATTACAGTTACTGGTGGAGCAAGTGATGCTGTAAACAATGCATGGGAATATTATGCCAATGAGATGTATGAAGAAGATCAGTTTGTGCAGGATCTGATTGATACATTGTCCGCAAGAGATGAGCCTACAATTGTTTTATTCTATGGCGACCATTTACCTACAATGGGATTAAGTGATGAAGATCTGACTGTTGGAAATACATACCAGACAAACTATCTTATCTGGAATAACTATGGACTTGGAAAACAGGATAAGGATATTGCCAGTTATCAGGCACTTGCTGAAGTAATGAATCAGGTGGGTATTCATACTGGAACAATGTTCAGATTTCAGCAGGCAAATACAGGTACGGAAGTCAACTTCCTTGCCAATATGCAGGCATTGCAGTATGACCTGTTATATGGAAAGAAGTATGTCTATGGGAATGATGAAGAAATGCCATTTGTACCAAATGAAGAATACAGACTGGGTGTGAAAGAGGCTGAAATACAGGGTGTGCTGAAAGTCAGCAATACATCGTATTATATTAACGGGCAGAATTTCACACAGTCTTCCAGAGTGCTTGTGGATGGAGAAATGGTGACGACCATCTACGTCGACAGTAAAACATTACTCATAGAAGATGCACTGGTAGAACCTGACAGTGAATTTGTGGTAGCTACGCAGTCTAATTCCAGTACCCACAGAATATTGTCGAAATCAGCTGTATATCCGGAACCTGAAGAAGTACCATTACCGACAGAAGATCCTGAGCATAAGGATGAACTGCTGGCAATCCGGGGAAAATAATAGTTTAAGGCCTGTCAATTTGACAGGTCTTTTATCTTTGAGCATTATGTTTGCAAGGAATATGAAAGCTTATTACAATTAGGGACGAATTAAAGGAGAAACTATGGATTCACGATTACTGGGAATATTGAGTGATGCATTTGGAAAAATAGTGATGGCTGGTATAAAGGTGACGATTCCTCTGACAATTGTATCTTTTACCACAGGACTTATCATCGCAGTTATCTGTGCATTAATACAGTATGCACAGGTGCCTGTTTTAAAAAGAATCGTCAGAGTATATATCTGGCTGATCAGAGGAACACCATTACTGGTACAGTTATTTATTATCTTTTACGGCTTGCCAACACTGGGAATACGTATTGATCCTTTATATGCCGCAACCATAGGCTTCTCTTTGTGTGAAGGTGCCTATATGGCAGAAACTTTGCGTGGTGCTCTGGAGGCAGTTCCTAAGGGACAGACAGAAGCAGGATATTGTACGGGAATGAACTTTGTACAGATTATGGTGCATATTGTTCTGCCTCAGGCTTTCAGAACAGCTTTTCCGGGATTGAGTAATTCTCTGATTTCTCTTGTGAAAGATACTTCTCTTGCTGCAAATATCACTGTGGTGGAAATGTTTATGACAACACAGAGAATTGCAGGAAGAACCTATAAATTTCTGGCACTGTATATTGAAGTGGCTGTGGTGTATCTGCTGTTTTGCAGTGTGATTACATGGCTTCAGGGAAAGATTGAAAAACGTCTGAACCGTTATGAAGCAAAGGAGGCTAAGTAATATGTCTGTATTGGAAATCACCGGCATTCACAAAGCCTTTGGAAATCTGGAAGTTTTGAAAGGTGTGGATCTGAAAGTGGAAAAAGGTGATGTGGTAGCGATACTAGGCCCGAGTGGCTCAGGTAAGACTACATTACTGCGATGCATAAATTTTCTGGAAAAAGCAGATGAAGGAAGTATTACTTTTGATGGTAAAACGCATGACTTCAAGACTATTTCTAAAAAAGAAATTGCAGAGATTCGCCTGCATACAGGGTTTGTCTTTCAAAACTATAACCTGTTTGCGAATAAGACAGCTTTACAGAATGTCACACAGGGATTGATTACTGTAAGAAAAATGCCAAAGGAAGAGGCAAATAAGATTGGTATGGAAATGCTGGAAAAGGTAGGAATGGCGGATAGAGCAGACTATTATCCTTCTCAGCTGTCCGGAGGTCAGCAACAGCGTGTTGCGATTGCAAGAGCCCTGGCACCTGATCCTGAAATTATTTATTTTGATGAACCAACCAGTGCTCTGGATCCAGAGCTTATCGGAGAAGTGCTGAATGTCATGAAGGATCTTGCAAAGGAAGGCAGAACGATGATTGTGGTGACACATGAAATGTCCTTTGCACGTGATGTCAGTAACCATACAATCTTCATGGAAAACGGGGTTATCTGTGAAGAGGGAGAATCTAAAGAATTTTTCAGAAATCCAAAGAAGGAACGTACAAGAGAATTTTTAAGACTGGAAGAAAAAATATAAATGGAGGAACGAACATGAAAAAAGTATCTAAAGCAGTATTAAGTGCAGCATTACTTGCGACTCTTGCAGGATGCTCATCCAAGTCAGAAGATACATCTTTGAAAGATGTGCAGTCAGCCGGAAAATTGAAAATCGGTCTGGAAGGAGACTGGCAGCCGTTTTCCTATCATGATGAAGATGATAATCTTGTAGGATATGATGTGGAAGTTGCTACAAAAGTGGCTGAAAAGCTAGGCGTAAAAGCAGTCATTACAGAAGGGCCATGGGATGGTCTGTTAACAGGTCTTGATACAGGTGTCTATGATGTCGTTGTCAATGGTGTGGATGTTACACCTGAACGTTCTGAAACATTTGATTTTACAGATGCTTATGCATATGACCATATCGATCTTGTGGTAAAAAAGGATAATACTACAATTACTTCCTTTGAAGATCTCAAGGGTAAAAAGAGTGCTAACTCCACAGGCTCCACTTATGCAGAAATGGGTGAAGAGTATGGCGCAACTGTAAGCAATGTACCTACACTTGCGGAAACCATGGAACTTGTATTAAATGGCACAGTAGACGCAACTATTAATGCAGATACTTCTATTCAGGACTATCTGAATACAACAGGTGAAAAGGGATTAAAGGTCGTTGCACAGGATGATGAAGCTACAGAGTATGCTATTCCTGTGAAAAAGGGAAATACTTCTTTGAAAGAAGCTATCAATGATGCTTTGAAAGAACTGAGAGAAGAAGGCACATTGAAAGAACTATCCATCAAGTACTTTGGTGCAGACCTGACTGAAAAATAAGGGAAGAAGATAAAACCGGTGAAACAGAACCGGTTTTATTTTTGCTGGGAAGAATGAAAATGACGTTAAAATCCTATACATTACAAACAAATGTACTTGAATTAACGACAGTTTTTGAAAATGTTTCAAAATGAAAACTTTTCATGGAAATAATGTAAATAAATTTGAAAGAAATGCTTGTACCTGTTTTTTGAAGCTCCTATAATGACTGTACTCAAAGAGAGAGAGGGATTAATGTTATGAAATTTAACAAAGTAGTGAAAGGAGGATTGGCTGCAGTCATGGCAATGTCACTTGCAGCTTGTTCCTCAAAATCAGGTGATGATGCAAAAGGTACTGCATCCACAACAGGTGAAGCATTTAAATTAGGCGGTTCCGGACCGACTACAGGTGATGCTGCAGTATATGGACTTGCTGTACAGCATGGTGCAGAACTTGCTGTAAAGGAAATCAATGCTGAAGGAAAGGTTCAGCTTGAACTGAACTACCAGGATGACCAGGCAGATGGTGAAAAAGCAGTTACTGCTTTCAACAACCTTGTTGACTGGGGCATGCAGGTATCTATCGGTGCTACAACATCCGGTGCAGGACAGGCAGTTTCTGCAGAATATAAAGCAGAAGATATTTTTGCACTGACACCTTCCGGATCTTCTCCTGCAGTTATCTATCAGGATTCCGACAATGAAAAAGATCCTTACGGTAATGTCTTCCAGATGTGCTTTACAGATCCTAACCAGGGTGCTGCTTCCGCAGATTACATTTCCGAACATAAAGTTGGTACAAAAGTAGGCGTTATTTACAGAAACGATGACTCTTACTCCAGTGGTATTTATAAGAAGTTCAAGGCAGAAGCTGACAAGCTTGGTCTGACTGTTGTTGCAGAACAGACATTTACAAACGGTAATGCAGATTTCTCCACACAGGTTTCCAAGTGTAAAGAAGCCGGTGCAGATGTGGTTTTCCTCCCAATTTACTATCAGCCGGCTTCTCAGATTCTTGCTGAAGCTAAGAAGCAGGAATATGATGTGAAGTTCTTCGGATGCGATGGTATGGATGGTATCCTTTCCATGGAAGGTTTCGATACTTCCTTAGCTGAAGGTCTCTACATGTTAACACCATTCTCCACTGATGCTGAAGATGAAAAGACACAGAACTTCGTAAAGAACTATCAGGAAGCTTATGGTGAAACACCAATTCAGTTTGCTGCAGATGCTTATGACTGTGTATATGCTATTGCTCAGGCACTGGAAGCTGCTGGTGTATCTCCTAGTGATTCCACATCTGATATTACAGCTGCTCTTGTAGAACAGTTTACTTCCATGACATTCAATGGTCTGACAGGAACTGACGTCACATGGAATGAAAATGGTGAAGTAACAAAGGCTCCTAAGGCTGTTGTTATCCAGGATGGTGCTTACGTCAGCGCTGAATAAAATATTTTGACGCACGAAGGCTGTTAACTGCGTGGATGCTGACAGCCTTCTTTGTTGTTATATAAGGAGGACATGAACTATGGCGTTTTTATCCTATCTCATCAGTGGCCTTGGCCTTGGAAGTGTTTATGCGATTATCGCATTAGGCTATTCCATGGTGTATGGTATTGCAAAAATGCTGAACTTTGCTCATGGAGATATCATCATGGTTGGTGCGTTTGTCACCTATTATGCCATGAGCAGTTATGGTATGCCTGTACTTGTGGCAGTACTTGTTTCTACAGTTGCGTGTACTGTACTTGGTGTGGTTATCGAAAGACTTGCCTACAAACCATTACGTGAAGCTTCTTCATTATCTGTATTGATTACTGCTATCGGTGTGTCTTATTTCCTGCAGAATGCGGCCATGCTGATGTTTGGTACAGATACAAAGATATTCCCAACTGTGTTAAGCGGTTCTTTGAAGATTGGCGGATTAAGTATTCCGTATCTGACTTTAATTACGATTTTTACCTGTATTGCCATCATGGTGGTACTTACAATGTTTATCAATAAAACAAAGACAGGACGTGCTATGAGAGCCTGTTCTGAAGACAAGGGTGCCTCTGCTTTAATGGGTATCAATGTGAACAGAATCATCTCTATTACCTTTGCCATTGGCTCAGGTCTTGCTGCTATTGCAGCTGTCTTATTGTGTGCTACCTATCCGTCAGTGTATCCAACACTTGGTTCCTTACCTGGTATTAAGGCATTTACTGCTGCGGTACTTGGTGGTATTGGAAGTATTCCAGGAGCTTTTCTTGGGGGACTTGTTTTAGGTGTTATTGAAATCATGGCGCGTGCCTATATTTCCACACAGTTATCCGATGCCATTGTATTTATGGTACTGATTGTTGTATTACTGATAAGACCTACAGGCTTATTGGGCAAGAAAGTGAAAGTAAAGGTATAGGTGAAGTTTATGAAGTTGATAAAATCTTTATTTGGACCTAAATTAAGAGGTCGTACACTGTCCTTTGCATTAGTGATTGTTGCCTATGTGGCTGTCAGTGTTTTACAGTCTGCAGGCAGTATTCCACGTATGATTTCCAGTTTGCTGGTGCCGGTTTGCTGTTATGTGATTGCAGCCATTGGCTTAAATATGAACGTGGGCATTTCCGGAGAGCTGAATCTTGGTCAGGCTGGATTTATGTCTGTAGGTGGATTCAGTGCAGCTATTGTGAATGCAGTGCTTCTAAATACTGTTTCCAATGATATTGCAAGACTTGTTCTGTGCCTTATCGCCGGTGCTTTGATTGCGGGATTTATCGGATGGCTGATTTCCATTCCTGTATTAAAACTGGAAGGGGACTATCTTGCCATTGTCACTCTGGCATTTGGTCAGATCATCATGTCTTTAATTAATAACCTGTATGTTGGTGTTGACAGTGCTGGTGTACATTTTTCCTTTATCAATAACACCATGCAGTTAGCAGAAGGCGGTAAAGTTATTATTTCCGGTCCTATGGGGGTGACAGGAAATACTACAGTTTCCACCTTTACCATCGGTATTATTCTTGTATTATTGTCTCTTGCTGTTGTATATAACCTTATCTACAGTAAGGAAGGAAGAGCTATTCAGGCATGCCGTGATAATAAGATTGCTGCGGAAACCGTAGGTATCCATGTATCACATACCAAGACACTGGCCTTTGTGGTTTCCAGTGCTCTGGGAGGTCTTGCTGGTGCGTTATATATGATGAACTATGCTTCTGTTGCAGCCACAAAGTTTGATTTTAATACTTCTATTTTAATTCTTGTCTATGTGGTACTTGGGGGTCTAGGTAATATGACAGGAACGATAGTAGCTACTTCTGTTCTTGTATTATTACCGGAAATGCTGAGATTCTTATCCGGGTACAGAATGCTGGTGTATGCAGTAGTTCTGATTGTGATGATGCTTGTGACAAACAATACATCCATTAAGATCTTCTTTGCTAAGCTGAAGAGAAGACAGAAGGGGGCTGGTGCACATGAGTGAAACACGTGAAAAGATCCTGGAAGTCAGAGACCTCGGTATTGATTTTGGTGGCCTGACTGCTGTAAATAATCTGGATATGGATATTTATAAAGGGGAAATCTATGGACTGATTGGTCCTAACGGTGCAGGTAAGACAACTGTATTCAACATGCTGACAAAAGTATATCAGCCAACAAGAGGTACGATTAAAATTGATGGTACCGATATGGCAAAGCTGAATCCTGTACAGGCTAATAAAGCAGGTGTGGCACGTACCTTCCAGAATATCCGTCTGTTTTCCAATATGTCTGTTCTTGATAATGTAAAAACAGGCATGCATGCAACGACAAAGTATTCTTTGCTTTCTGCTGTTTTAAGACTTCCATCCTACTATGCACAGGAAAAGGAAACCACACAGAAAGCTATGGATCTGTTAAAGATTTTTGGCCTGGATGCTTTTGCAGATGCCATTGCTAGTAACCTGCCATATGGTGCACAAAGAAGACTCGAGATTGCAAGAGCTCTTGCGACTGAACCAAAACTATTATTGCTGGATGAACCTGCTGCAGGTATGAATCCACAGGAAACAGAAGAACTCATGGCCATGATTCGTAAGATTCGTGATACTTTCCCTATCTCTATTTTACTGATTGAACATGATATGAAACTGGTTATGGGTATCTGTGAAAGAATTACTGTATTGAACTTTGGTCAGGTACTGGCACAGGGACTTCCATCTGAAATTCAGTCCAATAAAGAAGTCATTAAGGCATACATAGGAGAGTGAGGTACGAACTATGCTGGAAATAAAAAATCTGGTTGTGCGTTATGGCATGATCGAAGCTATCAAAGGTATCTCCTTCCATGTCAATGACGGAGAAATCGTCACATTGATTGGTTCTAACGGTGCAGGAAAAACAACAACCATGCATGCCATCAGTGGTCTGATCAAACCATCCGAAGGTTCTATTACCTTAAATGGAACAGATCTTATTAAGACACCTTCTCATAAGATAGTCACACTTGGTTTAGCACAGGTGCCTGAAGGAAGAAGAGTATTTGCAGAACAGTCTGTAAAGGAAAATCTTCTGTTAGGTGCATACTACAGAAAAGATAAAGCGGAGATAGAAAAAGACCTGAAATATGTCTATGATCTGTTTCCACGTCTTCGTGAAAGAGAAAATCAGCCTGCTGGTACATTGTCCGGAGGGGAACAGCAGATGCTTGCTATGGGCAGAGCTTTAATGGCAAGACCTAAAATCTTATTGCTGGATGAACCTTCCATGGGCTTGTCTCCTTTACTTGTTAAAGAAATTTTCAGAATTATTGAGGAAATTAACAGAAAAGGTACTACAATCTTATTAGTAGAACAGAACGCTAAGATGGCATTGGCAATAGCTGATCGTGCCTATGTTCTTGAAACTGGTAAAATCACATTAGAAGGAACAGGCGAAGAACTGTCTGCCAGCGAGCAGGTCAGAAAAGCCTATTTAGGAGGTTGATTGTTATGTATGTAAAAGACCATATGACGTATGACCCGATTACTGTAGATCCTGAAGTATCTTTATCCAGAGCTTTGGAAATCATGGGCAAAAATCATTTTCATCGTTTGCCTGTCACCAAAGATGGTAAACTTGCAGGATTGCTGACAGAAGGTCTGATTAATGAAAATTCTGGTAAGGGATCCACATCTTTATCTATTTACGAACTCAATTATCTGTTATCCAGAACGTATGCAAAAGATATCATGATTAAGGATGTAAAGACTGTTTCTCCTGATGCATGGATTGAAGAAGCTGCGGAAATCATGCTGGATAATGGTATCAATGTATTGCCTGTCATTGATGAAAACAGAAGAGTAATAGGTATTATTACAGAAAAAGATCTGTTTAAGGCATTCCTTTCTCTGACAGGGTATCGTCATCAGGGTACACGTTTTGTTATCAAGGTGGAAGATGTGCCTGGGGAATTTGAAAAAGTATGTCATCTGTTTGCTGCAGAAGATGCCAATATTGAAAATGTAGGTGTCTATAAATCTAAAGAAAGACAGTCTGAAGTAGTCATTCGTGCTACAGGGGAAGTATCTGTGGAAAAGATGACAGATGTTTTGAAAAATGCAGGCTTTGAAGTTGTCAATGTATGGCAGACCAAAGCCAAAGACGCTGTAAACTAATTTTAAAAAGCTCGAGTATTCATTCCCGAGCTTTTTAAATGCTTACTTTACGCAATGTTCTGGCAATGACCTTTGTGTTTTGATGGTAGGCCTGGTCAAGAAAGGCAAGGTAACTGCCTGGAGTAATCATGCCTGTTGGAGATACAAGCTTGAAGTCTTTGGTATGAATTAAAGAATCTGCCAGAAGAACACAGTTGGTGGTAGCTACAAAATAGGTTTTGAATTTACCGCTTGTAAATTTATATAACTTACAATGTGTAGCTTTATAGACTCTTGAAGCGTAATCTTCAGACTTGTGATCTGTTTCGTAGGCACAGTGCCATGGAACAGTTCTTTCTTTTAACTTCTGGAGGTTAGTTTCAAAACGTTTTTTGTCATCTTCGGAAAGCTGTAAACCATAGCTGATAATCATCTTTTCATCTTTTTCTGAAGATATGTTTAGGAATTCCTTTTCATCTGCTTCAATCAGTACGCCATCCCCAAGAGATCCTCCAAGGGTTCTGTGTAAGGGATCGTGGCATCCATAGGAATAGATGGTGCCTTGATAGCTGATATCCATATGCCCAAGAGATTCAAATCCTTTTCCACGTATATACAGATGAATCCATAAATCAGCGTTTGCATTTTCATCAGAAGAATCAGTATGTAAGGCATTTAAGGAAACGTAGGTGTGTATAGGATACAGGGCACTTAAAAATAAAGGTGCTGAAACAGAAAAATGACAGTGCCTTCCGATAAAGGAATCAGGATATTGAAAGCTGTAGGTTTCAAGAAAATTACGTAGCCCTTCAAACAGAAAGAAACCTCCTGTAAAGAAGGAAAGTAATGGAAAGTTCTGAAACAGAAGGGCAATACCAAGAAATAAGGAAAAACATCCCTGCAGGAATCTGAATCCTGCTCCTGCCTGTTTATCTGTTCTTAGTACATAGACATCAATAAAGGATAACAGCGTTCTGCATAATAACCAGAAACCCAGTAACAGGTAGATATATTTCATAAAATACTGGGGTATGGAAATCATCATGCCTGCAAGAAAGACATTTATAAAAATCATGGGGATATCTGTAGTATCTACCGGTTTGTAATTAAAGCAGAGACTGAGTGTCCAGAAGATTGGCTCACTTAAGGCAAACAGTAATATGCCAAAGTACAGGACTACCCATGGGATACTGTTTTTTGCTAAAAATAGGATGCCCAGTACGATTTCTATACAGGCTGTAATGTATTTCTCTGTCTGTTTTTGCATATATTTAGTATACTTATTGAAGAAATAAGTGACTATAGACAATTACATGGGATTTGTAATCATTTTTATTAGGAGGGGATAAAGATGAGAGTAAAACATAAAAGGCGAAGACTAAGACCTGCAGGCGTATTGGTGATCCTGCTGTCTTTTCTGGTACTTGTCTGTATCGGACTGGGAACGTATCTTTTCTTACATCCGTTAAAACTGAAAGACACTTCACTGGTAGTTCCGTATCAGGAAAGCTTTGATCCGCTGGATAATATAGAATTTGTACTGTTTGGAAATAAAGAAGATATTCAGACGGAGTCTGATGTGGATACACATACACTGGAAAACTATACATGTACGTACATTTACAAAGGTAAGAAAGTCATGGCGAAGGTGGAAGTAAAAGACATCAAACCACCTGTAGTACAGGTAAAGGAAATGGTCAGTACGGATACAGTGGAAGAGGTTTCTGCAGAGATGTTTGTGGAAGGTGTGGAAGACCAGACTGAGGTGACATTTTCATTTAAACAGGTTCCTGGTAAAGAGGAAGGAGTTCAGAAAGTCATTCTTGTCGCAACAGATACATGTGGAAATGTGACTGAAAAAGAAGCCAGACTTCAAAGAGTAAAGGATACAACTCCGCCTGTCATTACTGTACAGGGAGGACTTACGTATGTGGTGGGACAACAGATACCTTCTGAAGGCTTTGCAGGTATCACTGATGACGTGGACCCTTCACCTGTAGTGGATATAGATATGTCACAGGTGAATACCAGTGTGCCAGGTGTGTACACAGTCATTGTTACAGGAAAAGATCGTTCTGGCAATGAGGTAACAGAAGAAGTGGCTGTTACTGTGGAAGGCGCGGATTCTCCAGATGCGAAAATTGTGTATCTGACATTTGATGATGGACCAAGTGAAAATACAGCAAAAGTACTGGATGTTTTACAGCAGTATGGCATTAAAGCTACCTTCTTTGTCACAGGAAACAATGCAGGATACAGAGAGAATATAGTACGGGCATATCAGGAAGGACATGCCATAGGTTTACATTCCTATACACATCAGTATGCCTCTGTCTATTCTTCTGTAGATGCGTATTTTCAGGATCTTTCTCAGGTGGGGGATATGGTAGAACAGCTTACAGGGCAAAGATCTGATCTGATTCGCTTTCCGGGAGGTTCCAGTAATACTGTCAGTGCAAGCTATACACCTGGTATTATGAGTCAGCTGGTACATCTTGTAAGGAATAAAGGGTATCAGTATTTTGACTGGAACTGCAGTTCTTCTGATGCAGGAGGAGATAATGTGCCTGTACAGCAGATTATAGACTATGCCACAAGCGGCACTTCGCAATACCTTGTAGTACTTTTCCATGATTCACAGGGTAAGGGTACTACACCTGAAGCTTTACCTTCAGTCATTGAACATTACAGAAACCAGGGATATATCTTTATGCCATTGGATGTGAACAGCTATGGAGCGCATCACGGAGTGAATAACTAAAAAAGACCGGGAATCCCGGTCTTTCATATCTGAAGGCTTGTCCATTTGCCTTGCTTGAAACGAATGGATAAGAGAATAAATCTTGAAAACTGGTCAGAAAGGATACCAATCCAGATGCCGGCAATGCCTAATGGAATGATGCTTGTCAGTAACCATGTGACGGCAGTTCTGATAAAAGTAACGGAAAGCAGGGAGGAGAAAAGCGTGTATTTGACATCTCCTGCACCTCTTAAACTTCCTCCGAAGATAACCTGAGAAATCTGGAATAAGACAATAACCATGATATATCTGGAAATGGTAATGCCAATCTGCAGAGTTTCCTGGTCTTTGAAGAAGAATCCAAACAATGTCTTTCCAAACAGGAATAATATTGCTGCCAGTATACAGGAGATACCAAAGCCGATTCTCTGACAGATGGAACCGTATTTTTTAGCTTTATCTGGTTGTCTTTCACCAAGGCTTCTTCCAATCAGGGCTACGGCAGCTACCTGCATGCCATCTCCAAAGGAGAATCCTAAAGATAAGAAGTTCATGCCAACATTGTGTGCTGCAAAGGCTTCTGTACCAAGACGCGCAGCAATAACTGCTGTATAGATGAATCCGACCCTCATGGCCAGATTTTCCAGAAGGAAATTGATACTTAAGGAAAGTATGGATTTCAGAGCAGAAAAAGCAGGTCTGATTTTCTCTTTAAAGATGTATGGCAAAGAGACAAAACTGTTCTTTTTGAATAAGGATCTGAAACTCATAAGACAGGCAACGACTGTACCAAGTACTGTAGCAAGAGCTGCACCTCTTAGTTCCAGTCTTGGAAACCCGCAGTTTCCTGTAATCAGTAAATAGTTAAAGGTAATATTGACAATGGAAGAGACAACATTGGTAGTCATGGCAATCTTTGTGTTGCCGCTTCCTCTTTGTGCTGCATTGATGACAAGAGATAGTACAGAGAAAATCATACCTCCCTGAATGATGTGGAAATATTCCACAGCCGGGACATGGGTATCTTTGTTGGAGCCGCACCAGTCAATGATAAGATCTCCTCCGACAACGGTCACAAAGGATATGATGGCACAGGAGATAATGGTGAACAGTAAAGCAGTCACCAGTATTTCGTTGGCATTACGTTTATCATTTTGGCCTCTTCTTCTTGCGACAAGTGCTGAAACGGCAATGTTGGTAGAAAAAAACAGTGCCAGAGCTAAGAACTTTGGCTGTGTTGTAAGACCTACTGCAGCTACTGCATAGGTTCCAAGACCCGATACCATGTAGGTATCAATCATACTTGCCAGTGATACAAAAAAACTTTCCAGTACTGCAGGCCAGGCAATACGGAGAGCTTCTTTTACAAGACTTTGTTTTTCAGACATATACACTCCCCTTTATTGTATTGCTTATTATTATATCCTTTTTCTGGTTTTAGGGAGGTTTGTTGCTCAAAATGGAAAAAAGTTACGGATAACCCGTAACTTAGAATGTGGATATTTTCTGCATGATGCAAGCCAGCATGGAGTGTGGCAGAATTTTGGACATACCTCTTTCCAGTGTGGAAACAATGTCTGGTGTGCAGATGCCATTTCTCTTGCGTAATGCTTTTTGAACAACATGGTCACTGGTTGTGGTAATGACTTTGTGTTTATAGTAAGTAGTTGTATTGGCGATGGAGATAAACTGTGTGTCTGTCACCCAGTATGGGCATACACAGACTACATGAACGCCTTTTGGCTGTAATTCTTTCTGTAATGCCAGAGAGAAGTTTGTGACAAATGCTTTGGAAGCACTGTAAATGGCAAAGTTAGGCATTGGCTGGAAAGAAGCAATAGAACTAATCTGGTAGATGGCACTTCCTCTGGAGAGGAATGGAATAGAAATCTTTGTAACATCAATCAGTGCCTTGCAGTTCAGGTCCATCATGGCATGAATAGATGACAGTGTCTGTGTTTCAAAGGTGCCTGTTTTTCCCATGCCTGCGGCATTGACAAGAATTTTGATATCTGGAAGTTCTGCGTGATATGCGTTTTCCAGCTGATAGATATCTTCAGTTTTGGTTAAATCTAGAGGAAGTACTTTTACAGGAATATCTGTAGTTTCCTGTAATTGTTCCAGAAGTTCTTTTCTTCTGGCAATGACCCAGATTTCTTCTACTGTATGCAAAGCAGAAATCTGTTTGACAAATTCTTTTCCCAGTCCGCTGGAGGCGCCGGTAATCACGGCAATTTTCTTATTTTTTTCCATATTTGTTTTCACCTGATTGTATACTGTATTTCTTTTCAATAATCATAACATAACAGACAGAGGAAATGGTATAAATGGCTACGGCTGTTAATGCGACAAATACAGAACGCGTCTCAGGATCTGGTAATAATAACAGTGCTCCATCCAGACAGATAAGCAGACCTGTTATAAGCCATAACTTTCCTACGGCATGATTATAGGCGATGACATCCTTTACCTTGAAGTGTACTGTAAGATTTCCAAATCCTCTTGGTTTTTCCTTTTTAGAGACAAGGTCAAAGATACCGATACAGATGCCGACGATGCCGGTGATGATGACAATGATGCCTGCATAGAACAGTTCGTTCATTCTACGGCCTCCAGGTGGGCATTTTTGACATAATCCAGATCTTTAATATCCTGTATCAGTACATCAATTGGTTCCTGCATATCGGAGATGTTCAGGGATAACAGGACATTGGCACTGTTGGAAACAGGCACTGCCTGAGAAATGGTGAGGATAGACGCCTGATGAGAACTGATACGTGATAAAACAGAAGATAAAGCACCGCTTTCATCTCTGAGGATGACGGATACGATGGCTTTACGCATGGAATGCTCTCCTTCATAGGCGAATACATAATCCTTATATTTATAATAGGTATTTCTGGAAATGCCTACTCTGTGGACAGCTTCTGTAACAGTTGTCACTTCTTTTGTTTTTATCATATCTCTTGCCTGTATGACTTTTTCGAAGAAATCGGGCAATATATTTTTATGCACAATCATGAATGATCCTGACATGGGTAATACCTCCTGATTACCTAAAGAATACTCACTTTTACAAATTTGTACAAATGATTTTTTGATATTCAGCAGCATGTGCTAGAATAAATAAAAGAAAAGGATGAATAAGCGTATGTTTCGTAAATCAATAGTAGGTACTTTAGCAGCAGGTGTAGTAATTGCTGCAGCAGTGATTGTTTTGAAAGTAGTAGAGAGTAAAAAGGAATCTGCGGAAAAAGAGACTCCTGAAGAAGATAATGAAATCCACTTCATCGAAATTAACGGTGATGATGAAGAGGAGGAAGATGGTGAAGAAGAGGAACCTGAAGAAGAACCTCATAAACCTGTTTTTATTAAAATAGAAGATGCTGAAGAAGAACCAGAGGAAAAGAAAAGCGCTGAAGAAAAACCTCAGGAGCCTGTATTCATTAAAATAGAAGATGCTGAGGGGCCAAAGGTGGAAGAAACACCTGAACAACAGCATCCATCTTCTCCTGTTTCTTCTATACATATAGAAGGTGATGATGAAGAGGATGAAGAAGATGGTATTCAGATACAGTCTTTTCCGAAAGATCCTGTGGAAGTAAGAGAAGATGTGAAAGAAGTACTGGAACTGTACCCATTTCTTTCTGCTGAATTTGTTGAAGACGTTCTGGAAAAGAACGAGGAACTGATGAAAGAGTATCCGGAGGATACCCTGGTGTGTGTAATGCATAAGATGACATTTACTGATCTTCGTACATTGTTAGAATTTGAAATGATTATGACAGATGCAGGATATATCTGTACTCAGATTGACAAAGAGGCTCTGGAAGTATCCAGACGATTCTTCTCTGAAGATGGTGCAGTTATCTCGGATATTCTGAATGTGGCAAATCAGGTAAATGCTTTACATGGCACCTATGAAGGGTATGTTTTAGACTGATGAGAAAGACTTCTGTGTGAAGTCTTTCTTTATTTTTGCTAAGACAATGGTATAATGCCTAGCGTTAGGGAAATAAGGATATGAAAGCTGTATTTATTGATTACACAGGAACTTTATTAAAATACGAGAACTCTGATCTGGACGAGTTTTACAAAAGATTCAGTGCTTCAACAAACTTTAAAACTATAGAAGAAGCTAAACAATGGTGGGAGACCACTTTGAGAACTTTGGAAAAAGAAAAAGTTGGAGAAGCGTTCATTAAAGAAGATGATCTGATTGAAGAAGCTTTGAAGCTTGCACAGCAATCTCATCGTCTGAAGGAAGAAATTCAGCCGTTGCATCAGCTTCATCAGAATTACTGGATGTATGGAGAATTCTTCAGAGATGCCGCAACGTTTTTAAGCAATAATACTTTGCCGGTATATATTATTACCAATGTTGGAAAAGAGTATGTGCGTATCAATCTGCACAGACAGAATTTCCATGTTAACGATGTGTTCTCCAGTGAGGATGCAAAATGTTATAAGCCAGATACAGGTATTTTTGAATATGCTCTGGAAAAGACAGGGTTTAAACCGGAAGAGGTCCTTGTAGTAGGAGATGGCGAAGTGGATATTCTTGGGGCAATGCGACTGAATATGCCTTGCGTTCTTGTAGATCGTAAAGGAATTTACAGAAAGAGTGAGTATCGTCGTGTGCGTAATGTGGATGACATACGCATGTTAGTGGAGCAGTAAATATATGAGTATAGTGGATGTAAAAAATCTATCTTTTGCATATGAAGAAGGGACGGACACAATTAAAGGTGTGTCCTTTTCTTGCGAAGAGGGAAGCTACACAACAATTATCGGACAGAATGGTTCCGGTAAATCTACAGTGGCTAAACTGCTTGCAGGACTTCTAGAAGCAAAATCAGGTGAGATTTTTATTGATGGATTACCATTGAATATTGAAAATCTGAATGCGATACGTAATCGTATCGGCATTGTTTTCCAGAATCCGGATAACCAGTTTATCGGATCTACAGTAAGAGATGATATTGCCTTTGGTCTGGAAAACCATTGTGTACCACAGGAAGAGATGGATGGCATTATCGATACGTATGCAGAACTTGTAAATATGACAAAGTATCTTGATCATGAACCAACCAAATTATCCGGTGGTCAGAAACAGCGTGTAGCTATTGCCGGTGTACTGGCAATGAAACCAAAAGTACTTATCTTTGATGAAGCAACTTCCATGCTGGATCCTCAGGGTAAGCATGAAATTAAACAGGTAATCAGGGAATTACATAAGCATTCCAACATTACCATTTTATCTATTACGCATGATATTGATGAAGTGGCAGGTTCTGACCATGTAGTGGCAATGTATCAGGGTGAAGTGGTACGTGAAGGCACACCGGAAGAAATCTTTGCTCATGAAGAAGAACTGAAGAAGATTCAGCTGGATATTCCTTATGCAAGAAAGTTTGCAAAAGAACTGGCAAAGCACGGTGTCAGAACTTCAGATGCCATGACAATAGAAGGGCTGGTGAAACAACTATGCCAATAAAATTTGAACATGTGACACATATTTACGGTAAAGGGACTCCAAGTGAATATGTAGGCTTAAATGGAATAGATGTCTCTTTTACAGAAGGAAAGATGACAGCAATCATTGGCAAAACAGGTTCCGGTAAAAGTACGCTGGTACAACATTTAAATGCACTGCTATTACCAAGTGAAGGTACTGTCTATGTACTGGATCGTGAAATTCACAGCGATGCCAAACCTAAGGGTCTGAAATCTTTAAGAGGAGATGTGGGACTGGTGTTCCAGTTTCCTGAATATCAGCTGTTTGAAGAAACAGTATTAAAGGATGTTTCATTTGGACCTAAGAACTTTGGTGTCAGTGAAGAAGATGCCATTGCCAAAGCAAAACATGCTTTAAAACTGGTAGGTTTTGATGAATCTTTGTTTGAAAGATCTCCATTGGAACTGTCTGGCGGACAGAAAAGAAGAGTGGCAATTGCCGGTATTCTGGCAATGAATCCCAAGGTGCTTGTACTGGATGAACCTACTGCAGGTCTTGATCCATTAGGTACGGTACGTATGATGCAGCTATTTAAAAAGCTGAATGTGGAACAGGGAATTACTGTGCTGATTGTTACACATGATATGGAACAGGTTTACGCCTATTGTGATGATGTATGTGTGATTCAGGATGGTAAGTGTTATTTACATAAAGAAGTACATGAATTCTTTGAATCCGGTACGTATTGTAAAGAGCTGGATATTTTACCTCCGGCATATGTACGAATGAAGGATGCTTTGAAAGAAGCAGGCTTTGATGTTAAGGGTGCTGAAGATATGCAGTCTTTGGCAACTGTAGTAGCAAAGCAGGTGAAACATCATGGGTAATATTACATTAGGAAGATACATTGCCTTGGATTCTCCAATCCATAAAATGGATCCAAGAGCCAAGATTGGTGCAATGTTAATGATGCTGATAGCGATTTTCTTCCCTGCAGGATGGATTGGGTATGGCATATTGTTTCTGGCTGTTTCTGTTGTGGTATTAACAGCAAAATTGTCTTTTACATATATCTGGAAATCCATGAAACCAATGCTGTTTATGATGGTTTTCCTGTTAGTTGTCAATTCATTTGTATTACGTGACGGTATCTGTCTTATCCATATCGGAGGATGGGGATTATATACAGGAGCTATTAATCAGACAGCGTATATCGCTGTAAGATTATTACTGATGGTGATGATTACTACCTGTCTGACTGCTACTACAAAACCATTAGATATGACACTTGGAATTGAAGATCTTTTAAAGCCATTTCAGGTTATGCATGTGCCATCACATGAAATAGCCATGCTGATATCTATTGCTTTAAGATTTATTCCTGATCTTATTGAAGAAACACAGCGTATCATGAAAGCACAGGCAAGCCGTGGTGTGGATATGAAGGAAGGTACTTTCAAAGAAAAAGTGAATGCCATCTTATCTCTGATAGTCCCATTATTTGTCTCTGCTTTCCAAAGAGCAGAAGATTTGGCCAATGCCATGGAAGCAAGAGGCTATGCTCCAGGTGCTCCTCGAACAAGATACAAAGTACTGAAGATGCAGAAAAATGATTATCTTCTGCTATGTGGAGCACTGGCACTGATTGTGTGCATGATTGTTCTGTCTGTATGTCTTTAATTCGCTATTGCTGTAAAGTCAGCTACATCGGTGCCCGTTACAGCGGGTGGCAGTCTCAGAAAGACGGCTCAGGGATTCAGGATCAGGTAGAAAGTGCTTTACATCATATATGTCCTGAAAAAGTATTTGTGGTAGCTTCCGGAAGAACTGATGCAAAAGTGAATGCCAGACAGCAGGTATTTCATTTTGATACTTCCAGAGATATGGCAGACAGGAAATGGATTCCGGCTATCAATACATTCTTGCCGGAGGACATTCATGTAACAGAAGTACACAGAGTACCTTTTACCTTTCATGCAAGACATACGGTACGCTGGAAGAGATATACCTATCGTATTCATACAGGTATGTATGATGTATTCAGTAAAGATGTGGCATATCAGTGTCCGATTCCACTGGATTTTGCAAAGATGCAGGAAGCTTCGAAATATTTTGTGGGGACACATGATTTTACTACATTTAATTCCTCGAGTTTGAAAGAATATCCGGATCAGGTACGTACTATATTCTCTGTAGATTGCGTACAGAACGGGCAGGATATTTCTCTGACATTTAAGGGAAAAGGATTTCTCAGATACATGGTCAGAATGATGAGTGCCGCTTTGATTGAAGTGGGTAAAGGGAAAATGTCTCCTGAGGAAATTCCTGTGTTACTGGAGAAAAAGTGTAAAACAGCAGCACACAGAAATGCCGATGCCCATGGTCTTACATTAGAAGAAGTGAAATATTTTGAGGTGCTTGCCCTGAGTGAAACAGGCATGATACGTGAGTACATGCATTCAGACAGTCTTCCTGAGGGTAAGAATATAGAAACTTTGGAAAAAGAGTATGATACACATGCAGATACGGTGTATTATGTCATGACTACACGTCATGAACAGACACCTCTTGCAAGAATCATCGTTACTGAAAAAGGATATGCCATAGAGTATATGCATGAAGATGGTAAGGTGCTGTTTGAAGAATTGCAGGAAGCGTTTATCAAAAGAATTCATGAAAAAGGGTATGACAGAGAAGGTTCTTAAATGAATCTTCTTTTCTTTTTGTATAATAGAGACATGATTTATATAGTTTGTGCATTATATGCAGAAAGTAAATCTTTGATACAAAGGTTTCATCTGAAAAGAAAAGAGGCAGTAAAAGGAGTGGAAGTGTTTGAAAATGAAGATACTTCCCTGGTGCTTTGCTGTACAGGTACGGGAAAACTTGCTGCGGCAAGTGCTGTATCTGCTGTACTGGAACATTATGATGCAGGTGAAGAGGACTATCTGTTTCAATTTGGCAGTGCAGGCAGTACATTAAAAAAAGGAATCTACATGATACATGAAATCAAAGATACATGCCGTTCGTATTATCCGGATATGCTCTATGATTTTGGGATGGAAGAGTGTTCCTGCAAGTGTGTGGAAGAAGTACAGCATTCCATGTCTTCCTCTTGTGAAATGTACGATATGGAAAGCGCAGGGGTCTATGTGGCCGCTAACAGAAGACTTGGGCCTCATCAGATGGTATTTTTGAAGTTTGTCAGTGACAGCGGGGAAAAGATATCCGCTTCTTATCTGACACAGCAGGCTTCTTTGTATACGGATATTGTAGTGAAGATTGTGAATTTCCTGCAGTCTTGTGAAAAACAGACATTTGTGCTGAATGATGAAGAAAAAGAACAGGTAGAGATATTTGCAGAAAAACTGCATTGTACCAAAGCTATGAAAGACAGAATGTATCAGCTTGTACAGTATGCAAAAGTATCTGGTATTCCGTTTATTGAAAAGATGGAAGGCTATGAAGTAGCAAGCTCAAAAGAAGAAGGAAAGAAAGCGCTGGAGGCATATGAAAGATCCATTGTGGAATAAGAAGTTTTCTCATATTTATGTAGAAACAGAAATACGAAATCATCCAAAGACAGTGGAGATACTTTCTCATTTTCCTTCTGCAGTGATTATTGAAATACAGAAGTATAAAGATATCTTTAATCGTAAACATCAGTCCAACAGACTGCAATATCAGAGTCAGTCTCTCATACTTGCTAAAAAATCTTATGATTTTCTGTATAAAGGGTCCCCTGTATGTCAGTCTTTTAATGAAGAATATTTCTATTATTGCAGTAATGTGATGAACTGTGTATATGATTGTGAGTATTGTTTCTTAAAGGGAATGTATGGAAGTTCCAATATTGTGGTATTTGTGAATCTGGAAGAGTACTTTACAGAAATAGAAAACGTATTGCAGCAACATCCACTATATGTATGTGCCTCCTATGATACAGACCTTCTTGCTTTAGAACCGTATCTGGGTGTGGCAAAACAATGGGGAGAATTTGCTGAGAATCATTCTGATTTTCTTGTGGAAATCCGTACTAAAGGGGCATCCATAGAAAATGTACATGCTTTACCTGCTATATCTAACTGTATTGTTGCCTGTACAATATCCAGTGACTATGTACAAAGAAAGTATGAACATCATACACCATCCATAGATGCACGTCTTGCTTTGCTGAAGCAGATGATGCAGGAGGGATACAGTGTCAGAGTGTGTCTTGATCCTGTGATTCCTGTGGGAAACTGGAAAGAAGATTATGGTGCGGTAATAGAAAAACTGGTAAATACTCTGGATATTGAACAGGTAAGAGATTTCAGTATCGGGACTTTCAGAATCTCTAAAGAGTATATGAAAACTATGAGAGAACAGTATCCGTGCAGTGGGTTATTACAATATCCGTATGTATGTGAAAACGGATTTTACCATTTACCACATGAAAAGGATGTGGAGGTATGGTGTAAGAAGGCTCTGATGGAAAAAGGAGTACAGGAAGAAAAAATATTTATATGGAAAGAGTAAAAAAAGCAATTGTTACAGGGGCTTCTTCAGGCATAGGGCTGGGTATTGCACATCTTCTGAGGGAGCTTGGCTATGAAGTCTATGGAATTGGCAGGAAATTCAAAGAGGAAGAAATAGACAGGTTTCACCACATAATCCTGGATCTTCTGGATACAGAAGAATTACTGAAAGTGTTAAAAAACATTGGCTTACATGAAGTGGACTTGGTAGTGAATAATGCAGGGTGTGCATGGTATGGCATTCATGAAAACGTAGATTTTTCCTCTATTTCCGCCATGGTCAGAACGAATCTCGAAGTACCTATGCTGATAACAAAAACAGTATTGCCATATATACGTAAAAATAAGGGGACATTACTGTATATCTCCAGTATGACAGCAGTGAAATCCAGTCCTCACGGAGCTGCGTATGGGGCAACAAAAGCAGGGCTGCTTGCTTTTAGCAACAGTATTCTGGAAGAAAACAGAAAACATGGTGTCAGGGTTTCCTGTATCTTGCCGGATATGACAGATACAGATCTGTACAGACATGCAGACTTCAAGGCAAGTAATGAAGACGGGTGTGCTTTATCGGTAAAAGATGTGGCAGAAGCGGTACGCTATATACTTTCTTTACCAACAGGAGTACAGGTTCCGGTTCTGGAAATATTGCCGCAATATCACAGAATCATGAAGAAATAAGATGTTTTCCGCAAGATGCGTAAAAATGTTGGGAAAACACGATGAAAATCACAAAAAAACATTTGACTTAAAGGGGTTTTATACATACAATTTTTAATGGCACTTCAAGCCAAATGTAGCCCCGGAAACTACATATGGAGGATGAATTATGCGTCAAACAACGATGGCTAAGCCAAACGAAGTTAAACGTCAGTGGTATGTTGTAGATGCTACTGACTGTGTCCTGGGTCGTCTTGCAACTCAGGTCGCTACAGTATTAAGAGGCAAGAACAAGCCTATTTACACACCAAACGTAGATTGTGGTGATTACGTAATTGTTATCAATGCGGACAAAGTTCGTATTACTGGTGATCAGGATTTCAAGAAGTTCTACTTCTCTCATTCCCAGTATCCTAACGGACTTCGCGTTAGAAGCACAAAGGTAATGCGCGAACAGTACACAGTTGAGTGGGTAGAAAAAGCAATCAAGGGTATGCTTCCACACAATAAATTAGGCGATGAAATGCGTAGACATGTATTCGTTTATGAAGGTGCAGAGCATCCACATGCAGCTCAGAAGCCTGTTGAGCTGAAGGTTAAATAAGGAGGAATCAGACAATGGCAAGTAAGAAAAATGTAACTTACATGGGTACAGGACGTCGTAAGAAGTCCGTAGCACGTGTCTTCATGACTCCTGGTACAGGTGTTATCACAGTAAATGGTCGTACATTAGAAGATTATCTTCCACAGGCTACACTGCGTATGGAAGTGAATGCACCATTAGTTTTAACAGAAACTAAGGGTCAGTTCGACATTAAGATCAACGTTTACGGTGGTGGATACACAGGACAGGCAGGCGCAATGCGTCACGCTATTTCCCGTGCATTATTAGAAGCCAGTGCAGATTACAGACCAGCTCTTAAGAAAGCTGGATACCTCACACGTGATTCTCGTATGAAGGAACGTAAGAAGTACGGTCTCAAAGCAGCTCGTCGCGCTCCGCAGTTCAGCAAGCGATAATCGAC
>CAKVIS010000024.1 GCA_934754415.1 uncultured Bulleidia sp. | reverse complement strand
TAGCTTGCATGCAGTACTTCATCGGTTTCATAAGTAACAGGTTCATACTGTTTCGCTTCTTTTTCTTCAAGATAAGGGAATACTTTCTGTAATGTAGATTCATAATTCTGCTGTAATACATCAAGATCAATATCTTCATCTTTAATGCTTAATGTATACGCATCAAGTGTTACACCTACAAGATTACCTGCTTCCAGATCTTCATCCGTTTCAATTAAGAAGCTGCCTGTTTTATCTTTAAACAGTTCTTCCACATCCATATTGGAATCTGCTCTGCAACCGATACGGTTACCTAAAGAGCACTTGATAAATGCTTCGGCTAGACCGTTTCTTCCAAGAGAATAGCAGGATAACACCTTACCATCTCTGATTAAGGATTCCATGGTGTCCATAGTCTTCTTAATGGAATCCCATACAGGTAATCCCTGATCATCATATTCCATTTCCAGAAGGTACAGATTATGACTTCCACCCTTCCATTCATCAGAAACGGCTTTATCTGCCTTACATGTAGATACAGCAAAGGCAATCAGTGTTGGAGGAACATCGAGATCATCGAATGTACCACTGCTGGAGTCTTTACCACCAATAGCCGCAACTTCAAGATTTACCTGTGCCTGTAAAGCACCAAGCAATGCTGCAAATGGTTTACCCCACTTGAGTGGTTCTTCATTGGTTCTTCCGAAGTATTCCTGGAAACTCATCCAGCTGTGTTTTCTGTTACCACCTGCCGCAATCATCTTACTGATAGCGGAGATAACAGATTTTTCAGCCCCGATAAACGGAGATTTTTCCATCTGATATGGGTCAAATCCCCAGCTCATAATAGAAGCTGTATTTGTATTCCCCTTTAGCATCGGAATCTTTGCACACATTGCCTGTGTTGGTGTCAGCTGATGTTTTCCACCAAATGGCATGGTGACTGTATTGGAACCGATAGTAGAGTCAAATCTTTCACTTAAACCAACCTGGCTTGTGACATTGAGATCTTTTGCAAGAGCTGTAAATCTTTCTTCTGTTGTACAGTCAGTAACTGCAGTATTGTCTGCTGTTTCTGCAGGCACTTCCACAGTTGTATATTTAGGAGCACCGTTTGTATCCAGGAATGCTCTGGATATATTCACAATAGCAGTTCCATCCAGATTCATAATCATTCTTGGATCTTCTTTAACAACTGCCACAACTGTGGACTCCAGATTTTCCTGATCTGCAAGATTCTGGAATTTTTCCACATCTTCTTTACGTACAACGACAGCCATTCTTTCCTGAGATTCACTGATGGCAAGCTCTGTACCATTTAAGCCCTTGTACTTTACAGGGACCTTGTTCAGATCAATTTCCAGTCCATCCGCAAGTTCACCGATAGCTACGGAAACACCACCGGCACCAAAGTCATTACAACGTTTAATCAGTCTTGTGGCTTCAGGGTTTCTGAATAATCTCTGTAACTTTCTTTCTTCAGGAGCGTTACCTTTCTGTACTTCTGCACCACAGGATTCCAGAGATTCTTCTGTATGTGCCTTGGAGGAACCAGTTGCACCACCACACCCGTCTCTTCCAGTCTTACCGCCTAAAAGAATGACAACATCTCCTGGCTCAGGTCTTTCTCTGACTACATTTTCACTTGGAGCAGCTGCGATAACCGCACCTACCTCCATACGTTTTGCAACATAGTTTGGATGATAAATTTCATGTACAAGACCAGTTGCCAGACCAATCTGGTTGCCATAAGAGGAATATCCTGCTGCTGCAGTAGTCACAATCTTTCTCTGTGGGAGCTTACCTTCCATAGTCTTTTCAATTGGAACTGTAGGATCTGCAGCACCTGTAATACGCATTGCCTGATAAACATAGCTTCTTCCACTCAGCGGGTCTCTGATAGCACCGCCCAGACATGTGGCAGCTCCACCAAACGGTTCGATTTCTGTAGGATGGTTATGTGTTTCATTCTTGAACATCAATAACCAGTCCTGATCTTCTCCATCCACATCAACCTTGATCTTTACAGAACATGCATTGATTTCTTCAGATTCATCCAGATCCTTTAACTTGCCTGTCTTCTTCAGATATTTGGCACCGATAGTACCAAGATCCATTAATGTTTCAGGTTTTGGAGTTCTTCCTTCATATACAACATCTCTGAGTTTTTCATACTCTGCATATGCCTTCTGTACATAGTCCGGAACGATTTCCACACTCTTTAAGACAGTGTTAAATGTTGTATGACGGCAATGGTCACTCCAGTAGGTATCTACTACCATCACTTCTGTAATTCTTGGATCTCTGTGTTCGGTGTTTTTAAAGTACTCCTGTAAACACTGAATATCTGCAAGGTCCATAGCAAGGCCTTTTTCTTTACGGAAAGCTTCCAGTCCTTCTGTATCCAGTTCGTTAAAGCCTGTTAACACTTCAGGAAGTTCAGGTTTTTCATAAGAATCCTGTAATGTCTCAGGTTTTGCATTGGATGCGACACGTGCTTCTACAGGGTTAATCAGTGTATGCGAAATCTTTTCTTTTTCTTCTTCACTGTAAGAACCTTTGATGTAGTACACTCTTGCACTTTTGACAAGTGGTCTGTCTTTTGCAGTCGCAAGCTGAATACACTGCGCACAGGAATCTGCTCTCTGATCAAACTGACCAGGCAGATATTCTACACATAATACCCATTCATCTTCAGATGGAGCCGGAGCAGTCTCGTCATACAGAGTATCTAACTGCGGTTCGGAAAGAATGGTGTGTTTTGCATTTTCATAATCTTCTCTGTCAATATTTTCAATGTCATATCTGTTTAAAACTCTGACACCTTCTACTTCTCTTAGAAGTGCTGTTTCCAGGTCTTTCTTGACAGAACCTGCTTCAACAGCAAATGCCGGTTTCTTTTCTACAAAACAACGATATACGCTCATTTCTCTAATACCTTTCTACCAATATCCGTACGGTAATGCATGTCTTCAAATGTAATTTCTTTAATTGCACTATAACATGTGTCCAGTGCTTCTTTTAAAGTTGGAGCAGTAGCTTCAATACCCAGTACTCTTCCACCATTGGTATAGAATTTTCCATTCTCTTTCTTTGTGCCGGAATGGAATACTGTTACACCTGCATGCTGACCGTTTTCATCAAGTCCGGAAATCTCATACCCTTTCTTATAGGCTTCAGGGTAGCCTCCGCTTGCTTCCATGACACATGCTGCACAGGCATCTTTCCATGTAATATCCACCTGATCCAGTGTACCGTCATGAACATGCTGGAAAATAGTCATCAGGTCAGTATTTAATAATGGTAAGACTACCTGTGTTTCAGGGTCACCAAATCTGCAGTTATATTCCACAACCTTTGGTCCCTGCTTTGTTAACATCAGTCCAAAGTACAGAACCCCCTTGAAAGGTCTTCCTTCTTTGTTCATGGCTTCTACAGTAGGTTCAAAGATTTCTTTTCTGCATCTTTCCGCAATTTCTGCTGTATAGAAAGGACTTGGTGCAATCGTACCCATACCACCTGTATTGAGCCCTTCATCATTATCATTGGCACGCTTATGATCCATACTGGAAATCATAGGGACGATAGTCTTTCCATCTGTAAAAGACAGAACAGATACTTCAGGTCCTTCCATGAATTCCTCTACGACAACTTCATTACCGCTTTCACCAAACTTCTTATCCACCATCAGTTCCTGAATAGCTTCAGAAGCTTCTTCCAGATTCTGTGCAATCAAGACACCTTTACCTAAGGCAAGACCATCTGCTTTTAATACACATGGGAAAGAATTCTGTTCTTTAACATAGGCAAATAATGTATCGGCATCATTGAAGACTTCATACTTTGCAGTAGGAATATTGTATTTCTTCATCAGATTCTTGGAGAATACTTTACTTGCTTCAATAACAGCTGCTTTCTTATCCGGTCCAAAGGATGGAATACCAGCTTCTTCCATGGCATCTACCATCCCTAAAGCTAATGGATCATCCGGAGTAACCACACAGAAATCCACGGCTTCTTTTTTGGCAAGTTCCACCATGCCTTGCACATCCGTTGCTTTGACATCAACACATCTTGCAAGAGCAGAGATACCTCCGTTACCAGGAGCACATAAGATTTCTGTAATTTCTTTATTTTCTTTTAATTTTGTAATGACCGCATGTTCACGACCACCACTTCCAACAACCAATACTTTCATATGTATTTCTTCTTTCAATTAATGATGGAATAAACGTAATCCGGAGAATGCCATGACCATATCATACTTATCTGCTGTTTCAATGACATTATCATCACGAATGGATCCGCCTGGTTCACTGACATATTTCACGCCGCTTCTGTACGCTCTTTCAATGTTGTCACCAAATGGGAAGAACGCATCGGAGCCAAGACTGACACCCGTGTTCTTCTTTAACCATTCTTCTTTTTCTTCTTTTGTAAATTCTTCAGGTTTTACCTTGAATAAAGATTCCCACTGACCATCGGCAAGAACATCTTCACTATGATCACCAATGTAATTATCAATGGCATTATCTCTGTCAGCTCTTCTGATATTGTCCACAAATGGCAGATTCAATACCTTTTCATGCTGTCTTAACCACCAGTTATCTGCTTTGGAACCGGCAAGTCTTGTGCAGTGTACACGAGACTGCTGTCCTGCACCTACACCAATAACCTGTCCGTTTTTAGCATAGGCAACAGAGTTGGACTGTGTATATTTCAATGTAATCAGAGAAATCATCAGATCACGTTTTGCCTCTTCAGGCAAATCTGTATTCTTTGTAACGATGTTTTCAAATAAAGACTCATCGATAACAGAATCATTTCTTCCCTGTTCAAAAGTCACACCAAATACCTGTTTACGTTCAATTGGATCAGGATTGTAGCTTTCATCCATCTGAAGTACTACATAATTACCCTTTTTCTTGGATTTTAAGATTTCCAGTGCTTTTTCTGTATACCCTGGCGCAATCACACCGTCACTGACTTCCACTTTTAACAGTAACGCAGTTGCTTCATCGCACACATCACTTAAAGCAGCAAAGTCACCATAAGAACTCATTCTGTCTGCACCTCTTGCACGTGCATAAGCACTTGCTAATGGTGTCAGTTCCACGTCACCTGTGAAATAGATCTGTTTTTCCACATCACTTAACGGGCAAGCCACTGCAGCACCTGCAGGAGAAACGTGTTTAAAGCTTGCAGCACTTGGTAACCCTGTAGCCTGTTTTAACTGCTGTACCAGCTGCCAGGAATTCAGTGCATCCAGGAAGTTAATGAAACCAGGTCTTCCGTTTAATACTGTAACAGGTAATTCAGAACCATCTGCCATATAGATACGGCTCGGTTTCTGATTAGGATTCATTCCATACTTTAATGCTAATTCGTTTGCCATTTCTATTCTCCTTCGTTCTTATTGAAAATATAGGACATATATTCACCGGATTCAATGTCGATCTGTCTTGTGAATAAAGAGACTTTATTATCTTCATTTAAAGATTCCCATACATGTCTGGACCAGTCTTCAAATGGTTCTTTTACCATATCCCACTTTACAGGTTCCCCCTGAAAACTTGGAATTGGAGTGCCGTTATCTACATAAGTATGAATAATTCTTCCTGTACCATTTTTAACATGCTCATAGTCAAAGAAGAAACGTAATGTAGAACTGTCATCATTATCATCACTCTTTAAGATAGACATGGAGAAACCGTCATTTTCTATCACTGCACTGATTCTTGGTGTCCAGTTAGGGCCATCCGGTTCAAAAGTTCTTGTACGCAGACTTTCTTCAAAGCTCTTACCTTCTGTATATCCATCATACACAGTATCTGTCTGATCACCATTTGTCACAATGGTTTTAGAACCATGTACTCTGACCGGAGCATAAATAATCAAAGATGGATCACTTAATTTACTCGGATCATATGCCTGTGTACGGATACCTTCACCATCTTCTACAAACACTCTGTTTCTGGAGTTCTCACTTCTTCCCATGATGAAGTAAGCAACTCTGAGCTTCTTACCACATGGTGTTCTGCCGATGGCAATACCACGTCCAGGGTATTCTTTGGAAGATAAATATTCAAATAAATCTGCACTCATTTTGTTTTCTCCTTTTCAATTCTTTCTGCAAGCATTTCCGTTGCTTTTGGAAGTAAAATCCACTCTGCCTGTTCCATAACTCTTTTCTGTAAGATTTCAGGTGTATCTCCTTCTTCCACTTCTACTGCTTTCTGATAGATGATTTCTCCTCCATCAGGAATAGCATTTACATAATGCACTGTTGCACCTGTCACTTTGACACCCTTTGCAAGAGCTGCTTCATGTACCTTCAGACCATAATAGCCCTTGCCACAGAAGGAAGGTATCAGAGAAGGGTGAATATTAATGATACGCTGTGGATACGCTTCAATGACCTTATCTCCTAAAATACTAAGGAAACCTGCAAGTACCACTTCTTCAATATCATGAGACTGTAATACTTCCAGCAAAGCCAAATCATACTCTTCCAGTGTGGCGAATTCTTTTCTTTTTACCACACAGCTTTCAATACCATGATGCTTTGCCCTTTCCAAAGCATAGGCATCTTCTCTTGAAGCTACTACAAGAACAATTTCTCCATGAGGAATCTTTCCTGCAAGCTGTGCATCAATCAAAGCCTGAAGGTTAGTACCTCCTCCACTGACCAGTACCGCAATACGTGTCATACTCAGTCCTCAAATACTACAGTGTGCTGACCTTTGACCATCTTACCGATTACTGTAGCCTGTACGCCATCCTTATGCAAAATATCCAATGTCTTTTCAACATCTGCTTTATCTACAATGACCATCATACCTACACCCATATTGAATGTATTATACATGTCGTGTTCAGGGATATTGCCAACTTTCTGAATCAACGGGAAGATAGCAGGCATGTCCCAGGAACCCTTTGTAATGCATGCGTCTAATTCTTCTGTATACGCTCTAGGCATATTTTCATAGAAGCCACCACCTGTGATATGAGCGATGGATTTCACATTTACTTCTTTTAACAGATGTAATACTGGTTTTACATACAGAGCAGTAGGTGTTAGTAATGTTTCACCTAATGTCTTACCACCAAGTTTATCTGCATATGTATCCAAAGAAGCTTTATCTGTAATGTCAAATACTTTTCTGACTAAAGAGAAACCATTGGAATGTACACCAGTGGAAGGCAATCCAATCAGTACATCGCCTTCTTTGACATCTTCTTTATTCAGAATCTTCTTTGCATCCACAACACCTACAGTAAATCCTGCAAGGTCATATTCCTCTACAGGCATCATACCAGGATGTTCTGCTGTTTCTCCACCAATCAGAGCACAGCCACTTTCCTTACAGCCTTCTGCTACACCATGAACGATTTTTGCAATCACTTCAGGTTCATTCTTTCCACAGGCAATGTAATCCAGGAAGAATAATGGTTCTGCACCAGCACAGATAACATCATTTACACACATAGCTACACAGTCGATACCGATTGTGTCATGTTTGTCCAATAAGAAGGCAATCTTCAGTTTTGTACCTACACCATCTGTTCCAGATACCAGTACAGGTTTTTCCATTCCCTGAGTATTTGGAGCAAATAAACCACCAAATCCACCGATGGAATCCAATACTTCCGGTCTGTTAGTAGACATAACATCTTTTTTTATCAGTTCTACGGATTTATATCCTGCTGTAACGTCTACACCTGCTGCCTTATAGCTTTCTGAATAACTCTTTTCCATGTTGTCCTCCTATTTATTAAATTCCTTTTCTACTTTTGCATTTTTTTCCAGAACACCCTGTTTCATAGTTTCTCTGTCTTCTTCCAGTCTCTTCTGCAGTTCTTCATCAGAAACCGCTAAGATTTCCATTGCAAGATATGCTGCATTCTTAGCTCCGTCGATTGCGACAGTTGCTACAGGAATACCACTTGGCATCATCACTGTGGATAACAGCGCATCTACACCATCCAGAGCAGCACTCTTTAAAGGTACTCCGATGACAGGTACAGTGGTGTGTCCTGCCACAACTCCTGCAAGAGCCGCAGCCATACCTGCACCAGCAATAATGACACCTACATTGTTCTTTCTTGCATTTTCAGCAAGTTCTGCCACCTTTTCAGGAGTACGATGTGCGGAATACACATGTACTTCATACTCCACTGAGAACTGTTCCAATACTGCTGTTGCTTTTTTCATAACTGGAAGATCACTGTCACTGCCCATAACAATACTAACTTTTTTCATAAACGTACTCCTTCCAATACAATAGAAAAAACCCATGGATAGTATTAGTCCATGGGTTTAGATTCCAGGTTGTTCTTTGCAGACAAAAAAATGGCAGTGTGCAACCAGACTGATTCAAAGCATGAAACACAATATCCCATATTCTTGTCTCCTCAACGCCACTATATTATTAAAAAACAGGGTAAATGTAAAGGGCATTCTATTGACAAAATATACTATGCATTATACAGTACTGTTATAAAGGAGGTATGCCATGGATTCCCAATTAAAGAAGGGTGTTCTGGATGTTTGTGTCCTTGCCGCTGTGTATTCCAAAGATTCCTACGGATACCAGATTATCAAGGATCTGAAAGATGTGATTGAGATTTCAGAATCTACACTGTATCCGATCTTGAGAAGACTGGAAAAAAATGGATATCTTACAGTCTACACTCAGGAACATAATTACAGGCTGCGCAAAATGTACAGCATCACCCATGAAGGAAAACAAAGAATTGAAGAATATCTCAAAGACTTACAGGAACTGAAGACAATTACGCATTATATTGAAAAGGAGACTACGTATGATTGAAGAATATCTGCAGAAATTACAGCAAACTTTACTGGCTAATCACTATGACGATGTAGAAAATGCCATAGACTACATTATGGAATGTATTGAAGACAAAAAAGAAGAAGGATGCAGTGAACAGGAAATACTGGACGCATTCGGCACAGTAGAAGCCATGGCTTCTTCCATTACCGGCAAACAGGTTAAACCAGCTATCACCTCCTATGCCATCAAGCACATTATCACCGAGCTGACCAATACAGATCTTGAAATTACTGAATCAGACTGTTTCAACGTAGAAGTCAATTATCCGGATAACGGTAACTATGATGTACATGAAGAAGGAGATACCTTATATATCAAAGAGAAGAAAACCGGTCGTTCTTTTTTCTCTTTCTCCAGAAAGATCATCATTTCTTTACCTAAAGACTATCCTCTTTCTACCTTAAAGATAACCGCTGCTACGTCTGATACACTTCTGTACCACATCTTCGTTTCTGACGTGCAGGTACAGGCAGATTGCGGAGATTTACACATGGAAGACTGCTTCCTGTCACATGTGGATATTACAGCAAAATCAGGAGACCTGGAGATAGAGAAAGGATCTCTGGAACAGGGAACGCTGCATACAGCTTCAGGGGATATTCATATGGAAGATTGTTCCTTAGGCACGGTTTCCATCACCACTGCTTCTGGCGATGTGTCCATAGAAGAATCTGATTTGTTACATCTGGATATTTCCACACATTCCGGAGATATAGAACTGGATCTTCCATGCGAAGAAGAACAGTACACCATACATAAAAACCATGAAAAAACAGGAACCGGATCAAAACAGATTACTTTAAAAACAACATCCGGAGATATTGATATCGACTTTGCCTATTAAATACTGAAATCAAAAACCTCTTTGTACTTCACTGCAGGTATACACTGCAAGTGTCATACAGAGAGGTTTTTTCTATTTCTCTTTTATATAGCAGGAAACAGTCACAGACTCTCTTATCTGTCCGTTACCATGAATGATGTATTTATACGTACACAGTTCTTCCAGTCCCATAGGACCTCTTGCATGCAGTTTCTGCGTACTGATACCCATTTCGCATCCCAGTCCAAATTCACCTCCGTCAGTAAATCTTGTACTGGCATTAACATAGACAGCAGCACTGTCCACACATCTTGTAAAAAGATCTGCATTCTTTTGAGAATTGGTAAGAATGGTTTCCGAATGATGGGTGGAATGCAAAGCAATGTGATGAATAGCTTCCTGCACATCTTCTACAACCCCGACACTCATCTTATAGTCCATATATTCTGTATCATAGTCCGCCTCTTGTAATGGAATACCGGAAATGATTTTCCCGGCAGTTTCATCCACATGGAGTTCTACTTGTGGCAACCCTTTTTTCTGCTTTTCCGTAACCAGCCTCTGATACAGTAATGGTAAAAAAGTACCGGCAATATTTTTATGTACAAGCACTGTCTCAATGGCATTACAGACACTTGGTCTACTGGTTTTGGCATTGTCAATGACATTTAATGCCATACCCTTATCTGCACTTTCATCCACAAACACATGGCAGATACCTGTACCTGTTTCAATACATGGCACTGTAGCATTTTCCACACATGCCTGTATCAGTCTTTTTCCGCCTCTTGGTATCAGAAGATCTACCAATCCTCTTGCCTGCATCAATTCTGTGGCACTTGCATGACTTGTATCCATCACAAGGCTGATACATTCTTCAGGCAATCCTGCACGTACAATTCCTTTTCTTAAAGCCACTACAATAGCATTACAGGTATTCCATGCCTCATGACCACATCGTAAAATACAGGCACTTCCTGCTTTTAAGGCAAGTGCAGCAGCATCACTTGTGACATTCGGTCTGCTTTCATAAATAATGGCAATGACCCCCATTGGTACACTGACTTTATCAATCTTCAACCCATTGGGCCTTTCTATGGTTTTCAATACTTTGCCCACCGGATCATCCAGTTTTACAACATCCAGAATTCCCCTGCCCATAGACTGTAATCTTTCTTCATTCAGCATGAGTCTGTCCAGCATTACTTCAGAAATGTGTTGCCTTGCGACTTCCATATCTTTTGTATTTGCCTCAAGAATGGAAGCTGTATTTTCGACAAGGGCTTGCGCCATAGACTGCAGAGCATTGTTTTTTACTTCTGTATCTGTCAGAGCGAGAAACAGTTTTGCTTTCTGACTTTCCTGCAATATTTCTCTTGTTGTCATGCTTTGTTTCCCAGAAATCTGGTCCCCACAGACTTGCCATCCATAATATCGTATAACACCGTTGGATTAGCACCGTTAGTAATAATCATATCTACCCCTGCTTCTGTTACAAGTTTTGCGGCAGAAATCTTTGTCTGCATACCGCCTGTGCCTAACGAAGTACCTGCACCACCTGCAAGAGCTTCTATATCTTCTGTAATCTTGTTTACTTCAGGAATCAGTCTGGCATCAGAATTCTTATGAGGATCACTCGTATATAATCCATCTATATCCGACAGTAATACCACCATGTCCGCATGGATACATTTTGCGACAAGTGCAGCAAGGGTATCATTATCACCAAGAGAATATTCCTCACAGGATACAGGGTCATTTTCATTAATAATAGGGATAGAACGTAACTGCAGTAATCTTTCCAGCGTATTGGAAAGATTCTGTAATCTTTCTGTATCTTCAAAATCCTGCCATGTCAGTAACATCTGTGCCACTGTATGGTTATACATACCAAACAGTCTGTCATAGGTATACATCAGTTCACACTGACCTACAGCTGCCGCTGCCTGTTTTGTAATCATGTCCGAAGGTCTTTCAATCTGTAATTTTCCTACACCAAGACCCGTTGCAGCACTGGAAACCACTACCAGTTCATGTCCTGCATTTGCAATATCACTCCATACTTTCACAAGTTGTTCTACATGGCGGATATTCATTCCTCCGGCTTCATGCATCAAAGTACTTGTGCCTACTTTTACTACTATTCTCATAGATTATTTACCTAAATCCCTTGTCTTTTCATACGCAGCAATAACACTGTCCATTACTGCCCCTCTGAAACCATGTTCTTCCAGCGTTCTTACACCCTGAATAGTGGAACCTCCTGGAGAACACACTTCATCTTTTAACTGCCCCGGATGTTTACCTGTTTCCAATACCATGGAGGCACTGCCAAACACCATCTGCGCAGCATATGTCATAGCCTTTTGTCTTGGTAAACCACAAGCTACTCCACCATCTGCCAGTGCTTCTATAAAAGCATATACAAAAGCAGGACCGCATCCTGAAACACTGCTTGCGGCATCCATATCTTTTTCACTTACTTCATCCAGCACTCCACATAATGCCATGGCTTTTAACCATGTGGATAACTGTGTATTATTCACATTTTGATGACAATATTGAATCATTCCTTTTCCCAGCAGTACGGGGGTATTGGGCATGATTCTGATAATGGGGTAATCACCTTGTACCATATCCAGAAGTTTGGTCATGGTAAGACCTGCCGCCATACTGACAAGTACAAAAGAACCTTTTTCTCTTCTTTTTAAGATATCCGCAATACCTTCCAGCATATCTTTCATCATCTGTGGTTTTACACACAAAAAGATGTACTCACAAGCAGAAGCGACATCTTCATTTGTGCCATACGCACATCCCAGTTCCTGTGCAAGGTCTTTTGCCTTAGACATGGTTCTGTTGGCCAGTAACACTTCCTTTGCGTCTGTTGTATGACAAAGTGCTCTTGCAACAGCACCTCCCATATTTCCACAACCTATAAATCCATACTGCATATATACATACCCCTCTTTTGTTTTTCCAACAACAATAGTACTATTTTCTTTCTATTTCTCAAGATTGCAAAGAAAAAAGTGTGGTATCTGCATGATATACACAGATTCCACACATAGAACAGATAGAATTATTCACGCCAACGCCGTAGTATCATCTTAATCTCTTCATCATAATATTCATATTCAGCATAGTCTAAAGGCAAATCAAAATCCCCATACTTGTCAAAGGCCATATTCATAGGAAGATACTGCCATGGGTCCTCTGATTCCTCAGATGACTCAGGATCAATCTCACCCGTCAGGTATCGGCCCAGTGTATAATGATCATTTTCAAAAATTCCCTGACCAACACCTTTTACAACAAAAGCCATTAATGCATCACCATCTTCATCCGGATCTCTGTTGACTTTACGTTTAAATACCTTGCAGTTAAACTCATACCCTTCTCCGGCATCATACTCATATCTGAATGTATCTCCAAGATCAGACAAATGATATTTGCTCATTGGAAGATAATCTCCCAATGGATCTTCCATCCATTCATCAAACGCATACCTTCTCTCCGGCTTCTTACATGTGAATAAATAACAGTGTTCAAACCAGACATTCAAACTGGATCCAATGATAGCTCCTAAAGAATACAAATCCGGATTACCTTTTACTGCAATCACTCTGTTGAATCTTTCAGGAAATTCTGTACTTCTTACGCTTATCTGTGTGTATTCCATGATAACACCTCCCTTTTCTTGCTCATCTGCTAACACTTTAGTCATTAAAAGCCTGTCATTCAATACCAATACACACAGGATACACAAAGTATCATGAGGTGGTAATTCTTCCCGAAAAACTTGATTCCACCTATGCAGTTTCCTGAGGTGATCATACGTAACAAAAACAAGCAGATTCCAAGCCTGCAGGAAGAGAATCCTGTAAGCATACAGAATCTGCTATCCAGTTTCTTGAGGTCTCCAAAAGTTTTTATTTGATGAAGGCTTTATTTTTAACGTACTTTCCCCGTTTGAAGCAAGCCTTCCTCAGGCCCTTCCTCTTTCTCTGGCAAGTTTTTGAATAGTCTTTTCATCCATACCTGTCACATCCTGTATAAAAGAAATATCCATGTTTTTCTTCAGCAGGGCAATACATATCTTTTCCTTCTCTGCAGCACTTCCCTGCTGGATACCTTTCACAACCCCCTGTTCTTCTCTTGCCTGCATAAGTTCTTCCAGCTGCATATATTGACTCCTTATGTATTTGTCTTTCCTTAGTTCCTGTACCTTCTGCTCGATTTCTCGAGTAAAGGTGCCTGTAGCTTCATGTGTCTGAATATAGTTATAAAACTCCTTTAAATCAGGATCTTCTACATTCATAGCAGTAGTGTTCATATATACTGTATATCGTTTATCTTCAATCTTCAAGTCAGGTAATTCCAGACATTTTGACTGGATATGATATACAGGCAGTCCTAGTTTATACGGATCTTCCAGTAAGATGAATATTACATAAGACGCTTTCAGACTTTCATATTTCATGCTGGGGCCAAGCTGATCCAGATCCATATTGGAATGGTAATACCGGTGTCTTTTATCCAGATAGCTGACTGCTATTGTCTGCAGTTCTATATCTATGTACTTTTTTAATGTTTTCAGATATACATCAAATCTTACACCTTTTGAATCATGGTAAATTGAATATTCCGGAGTGGCGGAGCCAGGCATTCCGCCCAACAGAGCCACACTGATTCCGGTGGCGAGAGCCAGGGTTTCCACAACTGAGAACCACATGAATTTTGAACCTTCGAACATATGTGTGGGTAACAATGATAGAAAAGTCATATGAGTATATGCCGCGAAAGCTGCTTTATAAATGGGATATCTCCCTGCTACACTAGCACGCCCTTGTGTTGCCAAAAGGCTTTATTTTTACCAAGGGCAGGTTTAGAGGGTGCAGGGAGATGGGCCCCGTTTGTCAAGCAGACCGTGGAATAACGAATATGACGGTTTTGCAAAATCATTTTTTGTAAAAAAAGAGCGATTTCAGCTACTCATAAGAGTTTTCGATATCGCTCCTTACAATATGGAGGGGGGCTCTATTACCGGAATATGAAAGTGGCTCTCTGTACGGAATGGGTGGCTCTCAATTCCGGACAAAGTGGCTCTCTGCGAACGGAATACTCATAAATCTGAATACTGTTCTCCGATTGCACAAGCTGAATATCTTCCACCTCTTCGCCTATCGCCATCTCAATGATTCTTCTGACAATATTTTTGTTCTCTGGACGTGTTAATACTTTTTCAAACATAAACTGATTTGTAAAAGTTAATTGTTCATACGGAATACTCATACCGGTTATACATATCTATCTCTTTGCGATAGCATCTCCTTCACAAATTTCATAAAAGAAGCAACGACCCTTTATGGGTCGGTTTTACTTAGCCTTGGCTTTCAATATGGTGCTCAATAGTTTCTTGAGATATTTGCTCAATCGAAGCTGCAAAGTAACCATCTGACCATAAGGTTTTCTCTTTCCAATATTTCTGGTTTAAAAAGTTCCAATAATGTTTCCATGCTTTATAAGTACTGTGTTGCTTTAAACATGAAACTATATTAGTTATTGAATCTGTTGGATTGTATTGCAACAATATATGAATATGGTCTTTGTCTGTTTCCATACGCTTAATGTACCAATGATATTTAACACATGTCTCATACATATATTGTTTAATATCGTTTCTGAATTCACCGAAAAATAAGTCCCTCCTATACTTTGTTACAAATATCAGATGCACCATGAGCAGATTCTTGTTATGCCTTCTGTGTTGATAAATATCTGTATTTTGCATTTGAACATCACCACCAATAATATTATAATATAAGTGGTGAAGATATGATGACAGTATTAAAGACGATGAAGCTACATATTCATGTTTCTGAAGAAGATGAATTTCTTCTGAAAGACCTGACAACTAAGTACTCTGAGGCATGCAACGCATTATCGGAGTACCTCTTTCAGCATGACTTCCCGATGAACTTCATGGTTCTTCAAAATGCCATGTATCAGACTATCAGAGATATGTATGGTTTGAAATCACAAATGACTATTTCTGCCTGTAAAACTGTAACTGCCAGATATAAATCCATACAAGAGCAACTTTATAAAAATCCATACAAATGGAAAGATGAAGATGATAAGTGGCACTATGAGACAAGGACTCTGGAATGGCTATGGAAACCAGTGATGTTTAGAAGACCACAAGCAGACCTTGTCCGTAATCGTGACTATAGCTTTGTTACAGATAAGAAGACTGGAGAAGTTCTATTGTCCTTGAACACGTTGTCAAAACGAGTAAAGGTGTCTTTTGATGTGCCAGATTACTTTGAAAAATACTTTGATGGTACATGGCAATTTGGAACAGGAAAGATTGTTTCTCTGATGGGAGAATGGTATTTTCATATTCCTATGTCAAAAGAAGACATGGAAGTCTTTGATAAGGAAAAGCCCTCTCATGTTGTTGGTATTGATCGTGGTCTTCGTTTTATTCTCACCGCTTATGATGAAAGAGGAAAATCCACTTTTATTTCAGGCAAGAACATAATGCGTATACGTCAAAAATACAATGATGTCAGAGCTGAACTGCAGGCTAAAGGTACTAAATCGGCAAAACGTCGCTTGAAGAAGTTATCTGGACGAGAGAACCGTTGGATGAGTGATGTCAATCATCGCTTATCAAAGACACTCGTAGAGACTTACGGAAGCGGATCACTATTTGTGATTGAAGACCTTAAAGATGTCAGCTTCAGCAATGACAACCTAAGCAATCAAAGCAACAAAGGACGTAACAATTTACGTAGTTGGGCTTTTTATCAGTTAGAACAATACCTGACTTACAAAGCTGATGCGGTTGGCTCTTGCGTTTTGAAAGTACCGGCAAACTATACGTCTCAGAGATGTCCAAAGTGTGGCAGGATTCTAAAAGAAAACAGGCATCATGACAAACATATGTATGTTTGTGACGCCTGTGGTTATCAATCTAATGATGACCGTATCGGAGCAATGAATCTACAGATGTTGGGCACACTATATGTTTCCGGAGATGAACATCCACGTATTCGAAAATCCGATTAACTAACTCAGCACGAGTATATCTCGTGGCTATTGGCGGGTGTAGTCAACCACCCGATGATGTATCCATAATCTTCTGTACCGAAGAATGTGAGCTAACACATAGTCTGGGAGCATATCTTTGATATGACGCCAGGACCAGATGAATGAGATACAAAGTTTGCCGTCTATAAAGAGAATCGAAGTCTTGCAAGCCTCGACTCTTTATGGGTCGGGGCTAGTTGACTATATCTATTACCGAAAAATCGTCCATCTTCTTTAAAAAAGAAGAAAAAAAAGCAGAAGATTTTCCATGCAAGGAATCTCTTCTGCATTTTGACTGACAATACTGATTCTTAATCCTTTGGTGCAATCTTCTGTAAGACACCGTTGGACTTTAATCTAGGATAGATTGCCACATATAAGGCTGAAGCAATCACAATAGCCAAAACAGCATTCACACCTGTTGTAACAAATTTAGCCACTGCTAAATATGTAGCTGCTTTTTCAGCATTTCCCAGAGCAATCAGATAATATAAATAAGATATCACCGGTTCACCAATCATGTTAAATACCATACCACCTGTACAGGACAGTACAACACTTCTGTATAAATCTTTACCTGTCTTCTTTGTGATGTGGAATACTTTATGTGCAAGTAATCCTGTCACAAGTCCAATACCCATTTTCAGGATCAAAGTTTTTGGTGCTACTGTAATATACACAGGATCTAACAGATCACCGATACCCATACCTACAGCACCAGCAATACCACCCGGTACCCCACCCAGCAATAATGCGGCCAATACACAGAATGTATTTCCCAGATGAAAAGAAGTAAAGCCAACTGGTGTTGGAATCTTGATCTGTAAGAAAGTGAAAGATACATAACATAAAGCTATCATCAATGCTGTTACAGCAAGCTTCAAAGTTTTTTCGTTTTTCATATGTCTAATCTCCTATGCACATTAAGATACTCACTGCATAGAAGAATAAAAAGGACCAGTTTACATTATTTTTATATGTCCAGTCTCCACTTTCTTTTATTTTTTTCTTTGAATCACCATCTCTACCTTAGGCACGACCATCTCCCTGAGACTTCTGTAAGTACTGGCAGTAGCCCATATGTATACACAACCTGTGAATAAAGTCTGTAAGGTGGAAGCCATTTCTTTCTGTCCTGATTCTGTACATAGTTCTTCCAGATAGTAGTAAAAAGGATGTCTTGCTATACCAGTTCTGGTATTGATCATCTTCTGCATAACATTGAGATACAGTGCTCTTTTTACTACCTCAACCCCCATATCTTCATAATAGGAAGCTAAAGAAGAAAACAGGAATACTACTTTTTCCTGATATACAGCATATTTATCCACTTCTTTACGCAGTTCTTCTATATTCGTTTTAGAAGAATCAAACTGTTCCAGAATAATGTCATCTTTACTGTCAAAGTAATAGTAAAAGGTATTTTTGGAAATATTTGCAGCCTTAGCTATATCTATGACCGTCACTGCATCAAATCCTTTTTCTTTGAATAAAGCCAGTGCTTTATGACGGATTTCCTTTTTCTTTTCTGTTCCCTTCATATATTCACGCCCCCTGTAAGCGGTTTCTGTTTACATAATTATATTACCGCGGTAATATAATTATACAACAAGGAGTGTAAAAAATATGAGTGAAATTGGTGTTTCCGTATATCCTGACCTCAGTCCTATTGAAGACATTGAAGCCTATTTAAAACTCGCTTCAAAATATGGGGTCACACGTGTATTCTCAAGTATGTTCTCTGTGGAAGGTACAAACGAAGAAATTCTGGATTATTTCCGTAACTTCATCCGTATCGCCCATGAAAACCACATGGAAGTATCTCTGGACGTTAACCCTCAGTTCTTAACAAAACTGGGTGTTACCCCTGAAGATATTTCTTTATTCCATGAGATCGGCTGTGATATCCTGAGACTGGATATGTGCTATGGTCCTGAAAAAGACTATATCTTATGTAACAACCCTTATGGTATTAAGATTCAGTTAAATGCGTCCATGGGTGTAGCCAAAGAACTGGAATACTTAAAGGAAAAAGGTATTACCCGTGATCAGTTACTGTTAGGTCATAACTTCTATCCTCAAAGATATACAGGATTAAAGTGGAAATCTTTCTTAAAAACAAATGAAGGTTTATTCCCTTATGGCTATCCTGTAGATGCCTTTGTAGCTTCTACTGCAGAAGGTACACATGGTGTATGGGATGCTGTATGCGGTTTACCAACAGTAGAAAGAATGAGAGATCTTCCTATTGACCTGCAGGTAAGAGAATTACTGGCAGTAGGTATCGAAAACATTCTTATTGGTAATGCTTATGCAAGTGAAGAAGAATTCAAAGCTATCCAGTATGTCATGAGCACCAAACCAAGAGATATCAAAGATTCTCCTGTATATGAAATGTTAAAGGGATTCTCTTTAATGGGTGAACAGAAACCTGAAAAGATCCTGAAAGTAGTTTGTGATAAAGATATTACTGATGAAGAAAGATTCTTCTTATTTGATGTGTTCCCTCAGACAGACTGGGGTGACAGTTCTGAATGGATCTGGAGAAGCCGTATCGGAAGATTCTTAAACAAGAACCATCCTGTACCTCACAGAATCGTTTATCAGCCAACATTTAAACCTGGAGATGTAGTCATCGTTAACGATAACTATAAACACTATGCAGGGGAAATTCAGATTGTAAGAGAACCAATCATCAATGATGGCACAAGAAACCGTATTGGTCATCTGGCTCCACATGAAGAAGAAATGTTTGAGTTGATTAAAGACGGAGACAACGTTCGTTTCCTGGAAGAGAAATAATCTGAAAAGAAGAGAGCAATCTCTTCTTTTTTAGTGGTAGACTAGACACAAGAGGTAAAACGATATGAGGATAGAAAACTACCATTCCGTACTGGATGTACGTACTACACAACAGGCAATCAAATATATTCGTGACACATTCCAAAGAGAGTTCGGTAAAGAAATGTGTCTTGAAAGAATCAGCGCCCCTTTATTTGTCACCAAGAAATCCGGGTTGAACGATAACCTGAACGGATTTGAAAGACCTGTCTCTTTCGATGCCCAGGATCTTCCTGGAGATACTCTGGAAGTCGTACATTCTTTAGCCAAATGGAAAAGATATGCATTGAATAAATATGATTTCAAAACAGGTGAAGGTCTGTATACAAACATGAATGCTATACGCAGAGATGAAAAGCTGGATAACCTGCATTCCATGTATGTTGATCAGTGGGACTGGGAAAGAGTCATCACCAAAGAAGAAAGAACAGATGAAGTACTGGAAAATACTGTACGTACCATTTTCAAAATTATCAAACATATGGAACATGAAGTATGGTACAAATACCCTGAAGCTGTATGTCATCTGGCAGATGATGTATTCTTTATCACTTCTCAACAACTGGAAGATATGTATCCAGATCTGAGTGTCAAAGAAAGAGAAAACAGAATCACAAAGGAAAAAGGCTGTGTATTCATCAAACAGATTGGCTGGCCTTTAAAGCGCAGTAAGAAACCGCATGATGGAAGAGCTCCGGACTATGATGACTGGAATCTCAACGGAGATTTATTATTCTATCTGCCTGTACTGGATATTGCCCTGGAAATATCTTCCATGGGTATCCGTGTAGATGAAAAATCCATTGTTGATCAATGTAAAGCTTCTCATTGTGAAGGAAGACTCACCCTGCCTTATCACTCCTCCATTCTCAATTCAGAACTGCCTTATACTATCGGTGGTGGTATTGGTCAGTCCAGACTATGTATGTTATTGCTGAATAAGGCACACATCGGAGAAGTACAGGCTTCCATCTGGCCTGAAAAGCTCATGGAAGAGTGTGAAAAACAGGGAATCCATTTACTGTAGTCACAATTTACAGTACACTGAAATTATGAGGAAATTATTACAGTTATTATGCTTAAGTTTGTGCCTTTTATGGTGCACACCTGTTCATGCGGAAGATATTACAAGCATGCAGGAAGACAAATTATATATTTTTGATATCGACATGAATGATCAGAATCCATTATCTACTTTAAAAACAGCAGTGCTGAAAAGCAGATGTGCGTATGATGCCTCTATCAACTACGATGACATCAATATGGATCTGACAACGATCTCCACAGATGCCTTTGACAGAACCAAAGCAGGATTACAGAAGATCAATCTTTCAGCAAACATTATCAGAAATGACAGCACTTCTTACAACTTCATGCAGTTGATTGCAGTAAGAATGCTGCAACCTGATGGTCCACAGATCATCCTCAAACAAAACACTGTCAATATTGATTTAAACTCCAGTTTCAACTATGGAGATAATATAGGGTATGTTGCCTGTTCAGATGGCAAATTACCAGCCATCAAAGAATGGGACAATGTGGATACTTCTAATGAAGGAACCTATTCCTGTTCTTTAGAATTACTGGATTCCTCCGGAAAAGAAACAGAAATCACCTATACCGTCAATGTACAGAAACCTGTAGAAGTGATTCGTGCAGAGGAAGAAGAAGCCGCAAGAAAAGAAGAAGAGGAAAGACAGGCACAGCTGGCTTTACAGGCTGGTATTCCAAATTATGGTAAAACATTTACACTGGATGCCTCAGCAACAGATATTATCTCTTATGCACGGCAGTTCCTTGGCTGTAACTATGTATGGGGCGGTACTTCTCCTATTACAGGATTTGACTGTTCAGGATTTACACAGTATGTTTATGCAGCATTTGGTATTTCTTTACCTCACAGTTCCGATGGACAGTCAGCTTATGGAAGAATCGTCTCTCCTGATGAAGCATTGCCGGGAGATCTTGTCACCTATAACGGTCATGCGGCAATCTATGTTGGAGGTGGCATGATTATCAATGCCATGGATTATAACCTTGGTGTCAGAGAATGCAGTATGTATGGCGTCTCCAACGGTAATATGCAGATTCACAGATTATGGTAATTTAAGGCTCATAACGAGCCTTTTTTATTTGCTGGAAGATAAGAAAAAAGAGGTTTTAACGCCTCTTTCTCCATGTTCTTCTTGAGAACAGAATGATGATTGGATATATTTCCAGTCTTCCTGCCAGCATGGCAAAGGAAAAGACCAATTTACTGAAATTACTGTAATATGCAAAGCTTTCCACAGGTCCCACCTGATCCAGACCAGGTCCGATGTTATTAAAGGTTGCCATAACTGCAGAAAAATTGGTTTCCACAGAGAATCCATCTAAAGATACCAGTAAAAAGCAGACAATGACAATAGCAACATACGCCGTCAGATAAGCACCAACATTACGCATAACCCCTTCATCCACTTTCTTCCCGTTGACTCTTACAACAGAGACTTCTTCAGGATGCAGGTTTTCATGTACATTTCTTCTCAACCCTTTTCCAAGTAATAACAGACGAATAACTTTGATACCACCACCTGTACTGCCTGCACAGGCACCACAGAACATACAGAACAGCATAATTGCTTTACTAAACGGATTCCATAAGTTGAAGTCCGTTGTTGCATAACCTGTCGTGGACAATAATGTTGCGACCGTAAAAGCACAATGACGTATGGTTTCACTCATGGAAGAATACAAAGGTCTTACATTGAGAACAAGTAATGTTGTAGCACCTAACACAATGGCAATAAACAGTCTTAATTCCTCATCTTTTCTGACATCTTTGAAATGGCCCAGTAAGAGAAGGAAATAAATGGAAAAGTTTACAGAGAACAACAACATGAAGATAGTTGTCACCCATTGGATATATGGAGAATAACTTGCAAAAGAATCTCCTAACAGACCAAATCCACCGGTACCAGCCGTACCAAAGGCAAGACAGCAACTGCTGAACCAGTCAAGTCCTCCACAAAGTAAGAAGAGAATATCCAGAAAGGTCAGTCCAAAATAGATACCATACAGAATCATTGCTGTATTTTTCATATGCGGAACCATCTTACCAACAGATGGACCAGGTGATTCAGCACGAAGAATATGTAATGTAAATCCCTGACTCTTTTTACCCAGTGGAACTATGGCCATCAAAAAGACAAGGACACCCATACCTCCTACCCAGTGAGAGAAAGATCTCCACCATAACAGTCCCTTATCCAGAGCTTCCACATTTGTCAAAATAGAAGACCCTGTGGTTGTAAATCCAGAGACCATTTCAAAGAAACAGTCTACAAAATTAGGAATTTCTCTGGAAAAGTAGAAAGGTAAACAGCCCAGTAAAGACATCAGTATCCAGCATAAACCTGTACTTACAAAACCTTCTCTTTGATAGAACCCATCTTTTGCGTTTTTCGACAACAGAAACAGCAATCCTGAAGCAATCAGAATCACAGGTAATGTAACACAATACCCATAGACAGCACGAGGTTCGTTATATAAAAGAGAAATACCCAGTGCCGGCAACATCAAGCCTGCTTCTATGCACAGAATCCAGGCATTGACTTTAGCTATCATTTTCCAGTTCATGTGTTACCCCTCAAAAATATCGTTGAGATTCAGGATAGGATTTTCTCTTGCGACAACTACTACAACCGTATCTCCCACATGGAACTTCTGCTGTCCATCTGCCACTGAGGAAACTCCTTTGCTTGTAATGGACGCAATCAGAATATTCTTCTTGATGGAAATATCCTTTAAAGACTCTCCGATATGCTTTGTATTCTCATCTACCATAAATTCCAGCACTTCAGCATTACCGTTGGCAATCTGATGCACACTCAAGGCTGCAGATCCACTGGACTGCATCATGGCACGTACATAACGTACAATATGGGAAGTACATAAGTTCTTAGGACATACAATAGGTCCCATAGGCAGTGCATCCAGCATCCTTGTATTACCGCCTCTTCCAAGCTTGGTGATGGTTAAAGGCACTTTGCAAAGTGCTGCATACATGGAGATAATCACATTCAGTTCATCAATACCTGTACAGGACACCACAGCATCATAGTCTGCAAGATCTTCTGCATCCAGTACCGCCTGGCTGGACGCATCTCCTTTAACAATCGTAGCTTCAGGTAATAATTCCGCCAGTTCATTACATGCATTTTCATCAATCTCAATAATATTGACAGTCATGTGTGACTTCAAAAGTTCCTGAGCCAGATAATAGGCAAGCTTACTGCCTCCTGCAAGAAGGACATGCTTGATTGGTTTTTTAATAATACCCACAGAATACAATAAAGAGTGCAAAGATTCAGACTGTGCCGCAACGGAAAGCTTATCATTCACACGCAGTACAAAAGATCCATCAGGCATAATTGCCTTTCCATCTCTTTCTACAGCACATACTAAAACTTTAGTATGTACGATTTTCTGAAGATCCTGCAGTTTGACACCAACAAGTTTGGAATACTCTTCAATCTTGATTTCAATCATTTCCATTCTTGCCTTGGCAAAGAACTCTCTGGATAATGTTCCAGGAAGTTTTAGAAGCTGTGAAATCTCCACTGCAGCCTGTTTCTCCGGATTGATTACCAGAGACAAGCCAAACACTTCACTCATTTTATATGCCTGTGCTACATATTCCGGATTACGGATACGTGCAATACAGTTGATTTTAGAATTAATATTCTTTGCTGTAATACAGGCAAGCATGTTCACTTCGTCTCTGCTTGTCACAGCAATTAAAAGATCATTATTCTGTATGCCCGCCTCCTGCAGTGTTGCCATGGAAGCACCATTACCTGCCACAGAAATAATGTCGTATAACCCCTGAGCATTTTCCAGCACATCACTCTTTGTATCAATCAATGTAATGTCATGCCCTTCTTTTGACAATTGAGCAGTAATGGTAGTACCTACCTTACCTGCACCAACAATCGTGATTTTCATATAAACCTCTCCTTAAAGACACATGCTATTGTAACACTTTAAATTTTTATTTTCTGAGTTTATCAAAATAAGGGTCTAACAGCTTCAAAAACGCATTCCAGTAAGCCGGATACGCATCTACGCCCTTGAAAATATACTCTTCATCATCACTGATCAGAATATCCAGTTCCCATTCATTATTTCCACGCAGCTCTCTGCCATCATTTGCAGGATAATACACTCTGCTCCAGTCAAAGACAAATAGTTTATCCACAAGAGCCTCTTTAAAAGACTCCCATTCTTTCATGCTCATGACATCAGCAACTTTATCTACACCTCCTCCATAGGAATCGTAGATTTCATAGACACACTGTTCTCCATCCTGTAAGAAGTGTGCTCTTACACTCCCACTGATAACATCTCCATATCTGAAGCGAATATCACTGATACATTCTTTCAGTAATTTTCCTTCATCACTTAAAGCAGGTCTGCCAAAATCTTTTGTGCAGTCCTTGCACTGATAATAGGTCCCTGCCACTGTAATATTTTTACTTCCACAATGTGGACACATTTTTACTTTTGCCATCATTTACTCCTTATCCTTTGTTCATCACTGTCATATATAACATCTGCATATTTTGCAGGATCTTTCTGTGTAAAATACATTTCCTCCAGAGGAATCCATTTCTCCAGGAACATCTTCAGTCCCTGTTCCCCGTTTCTTTTCAGTATCCGCTGTTTCTGTTTTTCAGCGGAAATGGTAAAGAAGACGGTATAATCATAAAACGGCAACAGATCTCTGTGAAAACTGTAAGTTCCTTCCACAACAAGATATTCATGTACTACGGGTAATTGTACCTCAGTACCTAAAGACATGGTAGTACAGTCAAATTTCCTGTAGGAAAAAGGTGCTTTCTTTTTCCATTCAGTCAGCACCTGTACTACTCTTTCATGATCCACATTTTCTCCCGGTGTTGCATATCTTTCTGCTGTTCTCTGTGCTTTCTGCAAAAAGAAATCATCCATTTGTATGAGATCTGCCTGCAATGCCTCACACAGTTCTTTTGCAAAAGTAGATTTTCCAGAACCGCATCTTCCATCTATGGCAATCACATGCCCCTGGGTTTCTTTTATTTGTCGAATAACATCATTTACTAGTTCACTGTACATACAAATAGTTTGTACCACACATTTGACAAAGAGAAAAGACCCTTGCGGGTCTTTCTCATCATTATTTAATTAAGGGGATTAGAATGACAGAGTCTTAGGGGTTCGACTATGTCAGCACTTCTTTGTGCACTCTTATAATACAAAATGATTGTCATATAAATTTCGTATAAATATGTGAATTTGTGTGATTTTCAAACATACCCTGTCTTTTTTTGAAAATACTCCTATGCTTGTAATAGAAACACGCATAAAGAAAGGATAATCTGTATGAAAAACAAGCTGCCAGCAGGATTAGAAGAGTTTCAGTGGAACGCCATCATTTCCCATTTAAATCCGGAAACCACTACCATTGGTGATTACAGAAAAGTATTAGACGCACTACATACGTATGACCATTCCAGATTTAACATCATTACCATGACAAAAGAAGATGCCAGAGACTATTATGCCTATCTTGACTCCAAAGTACAAAACAAAGAATTATCTGAATCTACATCCCACAGATATAAAAGCACTTTACGTGCCATTGCCAGACATATGGAATCAGAACCTGAAGTTTTCCCTGGATATTCCAACCCGTTTTCAAAACTCATTGAAAAGGACGTACGTCCTAAATCTGCTTTTGATCTTTCTGATTTTGCCACATACAGAGATATCCAGACTTTTTTGAGCGTCCTGCCTTCTGCTTCCCTTAAAAATCAGATGCTGCTGAGACTGATGATTCATGCAGGTTTACGTCCTCATCAGTTAAGAACTCTCACGTATGCAAACTTCACCATGGGAAAACATCATTTATATTTAACTTACAAAGATTCCACTTTTATCCATAAACCACACACCATGAAATTAGATGCATCAGACAGAGAATTTTTGAAACTTGAAAAATGTCATAAAAACGGCTCAGTCACCTATACAGTCTATTGCAAATACAGATTCAACAAAGAGATGACCAGAGAGTTATTACAATGGGACCCTCAATTAGGTGTATCCACCTCTGCAACCCCTGTCTTCACCCGTAACAATGAGAATATCATTGATTCCAGTTATATTGATTCTCTTGTTTCCTCTCTGGTCAGAAAAGCTAATCTGCCTCCAAAGGCCGTTTCACCAAAAAAGCTATGTCTGTATGGAGATATTGCAAGTACTGTCATGTATTATCATTTTCATGATCATGAAAATATCAAATCCTCCATTTCCCGTCTCAAGACACAGACTCAGCGGAATCAGGCCATGCAGGATCTCAGAAAGATGGAAAACGAATATGCCTTACTTTCTTCCAGAAACGCCTCACCAGGCATCTGGTACCATGCCTGTCCTGTCACAAAACGTGTAACAGTCAAAGAAATTTACAATACACTGGGACAGGATTTCCTGTATGCACAGATGGGCATTTAAAAACGATAGATTGCTCTATCGTTTTTTTATGGCTCAATCCCAATTCCTGTTGATATAACAAACTGTAGCTAAAATTTAGTACGAATATAAAAAAGGATCTCGTAT
>CAKVIS010000023.1 GCA_934754415.1 uncultured Bulleidia sp. | reverse complement strand
TATACCTGTTTTTATTCTAATTTATAAACAATTTGTATAAATCTCGTTAATTAATCAATACTTTTTCAACAGTCTCGCATGTGCCGGTTATTTAAGATATGTTACAGTTTCTTCCAATGGTTTTCTTGCGTAGTGGTTAGGTAATGGAGAGGTAGTATTGCCATAGCCAAGATCCATTAACAGAACAATTTCTTCATTTTCAGGTAGACCTAATTCTTTTGCAAGAGTGACAGGCGGAAATCTGTTTAACCAGCAACTGTCTACACCCTGGTTATACGCTTCCAGCATGGCATGAGTTGCCACAATAGCCATATCTTCATGTCCTGAGGATAGCCCTGTTTCCTGATAGAGGTAGGAACTGGATTTGTCATAGGCAAAGACAAGAACTGTCGGTGCGTTATATCTGCATGGGCAGTATGTATCTAGAATATCAAGATATTTCTTTGTCTGGAGTACATAGATGTGCTGTGTCTGCAGGTTTTTGGCAGTTGGTGCAAGTCTTGAAGCTTCCAGTATCTTTGTGAGTTTTTCCTGTTCTACCTGTCTGTCTGAAAAGTTCTTGCAGGAATATCTTTCTTTAATCAGTTCACTGTATTCCATGATTATAGTTCCTCAGCAATATCATAAATCAGCTGTTCGCTCTTTTCCCATCCAAGACAAGGGTCAGTGATGGATTTACCATAAATAGTTCCTTCAGTGCTTTGAGAACCATCTTCAAGATAGCTTTCAATCATTAAACCTTTTACCAGTCCCTCAATATCCTTGCTGCATTTTCTGGAATGCAGGACATCTTTGGCAATACGTATCTGTTCCATGTACTGTTTGCCGGAATTGTTGTGGTTACAGTCGACAATGACAGCAGGGTTTTCCAGCTGGAACTGGTTGTACAGGAATTTCGTTTCCATCAGATCTTCATAATGATAGTTGGAAAGAGAATGGTTATATTTATCTACATAGCCTCTTAAGATGACATGTGCTAAAGGATTTCCGGTAGTCTGTACTTCCCATCCTCTGTAAACAAACTTCTGTTTTGCCTGTGCGGCACTGATGGCATTCATCATAACAGAAAGGTCGCCTCCTGTTGGGTTTTTCATACCGCATGGAATACCGATACCACTGGAAACCATACGATGTTGCTGATCTTCCACACTTCTTGCACCAACGGCGACATAACTTAACAGATCACTCAGATACGCATGATTTTCAGGATAGAGCATTTCTTCTGCACAGGTAAAGCCTGTTTTCACTACAACATCTGTATGCAGTTTTCTGATAGCTATGATACCTGCCAGCATATCTTCTCCTTTATGAGGGTCCGGCTGATGCAACATACCTTTGTATCCTACACCTTTGGTACGAGGTTTATTGGTATAGACACGTGGAATCATTAAAATTTTATCTTTGACTTTTTCCTGTACTTTGGAAAGTCTTTCCATGTAGTCCAGAACAGCATCTTCTCTGTCTGCAGAACAAGGTCCAATAATTAGAAGAAATCTGTTATCTTTTCCTGTAAAGATATCTTCGATTTCCTTATCTCTTTTCTTTTTGATATTCTGAACTGCTTCAGGCAGAGGAAACTGTGCTTTGAGTTCCTCTGGTGTTGGCAGTTGTCTTATTTGTTTCATATGTGTATCCATGGTAAATCTCCTCTAAACGTTCCTATTATCCTACGAAATGGAATGTATTTCAAAGGTTATGATTCTATCTGCTGAAAGGATTATTTGCATTCCATCTTCTTTTTCAATACAATAAAGGCATGCGAAAATATGAAGAGGGACTGGAGAATTCCTCCAGATTACAACAATTATTGTTACAGAGAAAAATGCCTTTATCCAATGAGGGGTTACAGAGAGCATTGGAAGAACTGACAGTGTTCATGACTTCTGATGTATTGTTTTTTGGCGCTGTATATCCTAAAAAAGATCCTATGGAAAACTGCGGTGATGTGGATAAGGCGGATATGATGCTTGGCAGTGATGATGAAAAATACTTTCCTGTTTTTTCAGATATTTCCAAATTAAAAGAATTCAAACCAGTATTGCAAAAGGGTGAAGAAATCTATGTATTCGATAAAAAAGATCTTCTTCAGTTTTTACAGATTAATAAGTATCTTGCGGCAGTTGTATTGAATCCTCAGGAGGATGATTTGCTGTTACACAGATTGTTATTACAGAATCTTATTCAGGTAGAAGCGGATAATACCTCTAAGATGTAATAGATGTCCCGGTAGCTCAGCTGGATAGAGCATTCGCCTCCTAAGCGAAAGGTCGTGCGTTCGAATCGCATCCGGGACGCCATTGACTATCACGAGAACCTTTATGTATCGAGGTTTTCGTTTTTTTTCTTTTTCACTTATACGAATTGTTGAATTAGCTTTAATCATCTCTTCTTGTATCTTTGAAGAAACCATATGCGAAAATATATTGTGAAAGCTTTGAAATACTGTTGACCTGTACGTTGCGTACACGCTTATGCTTTAGATGAAGGAGGTGCTTTGGTATGTTAGTGAATGAAATTCTTAAAGAAGTAGGAATGACCAGACGCGCAATTAAGTATTACGAAGAAAAAGGCTTATTATCCATAAAAAAAGATACCAATGGTTATCGTAATTACACTGATGAAGATGTAAAAGTATTAAAAAAGATTTCTGTATATAGAAAACTTGGAATCAGTATCGAAGATATTAAAAACCTGTTAAATACTAACGATAGAGGAATTCTTATACGTGTTTATAATCAAAAGTTACAGGAAAAGCAGCTGCAGGAATCAGAACTTGAGGCATTAAAAGATTTTATTGATAATGGCAATCCTGATAAAGCAAATGAAGTACTTGATTATACAACGATAGAAAGTGCAATAGAATCTATGTTTCCAGATGAAGCATGGGCAGAGTATTTGAACAGTCACTTTAAGCCATTTCTTAATGTAAGAATTAAAACTCCTGAACAAAAACAAGCGTTGGAAAACATCCTGGAATACTGTGAAAATACCACTTTAAAAACACCATTTATGATGAAATTAGGCATTAAACTTACCAGTGGTATTCTTACAGAAACAAGAACAGCGGATGAAATGATCGCATATTATCGTGATATGAGTGATGAAGAGTATGAAAAATTAAAAGCTGATGTTTTGAAAGGAGCTAAATTAAAATCAGGTATTATGAAATATCATCCTGCATTCATTGCTCAAAGAAAGATGATGAAAGAATACCAGGATAAAGGGTATAACGATATCTTTATGCCAAATCTTATGGTTCTTTCACCAAAATATGGCGAATACAAAAGAGCATTAGATACTGTTAATGACAGAATATGCCGGGAAACAGGATTATATTATGATTCTGACTTTAATTTAGTTGTTGAAAAGAAATAGTATTTGCACATGTATCCCTTACTTAAGCTATAGCTATGATACAAGCATCAAGAAGTGACAATAATGTTCTGTAATAAAGAATAACGCTTATCATTCAATAAAGAGGAATTTGATTGTTGACTTGAGAGATAATGCATAGTAATGATTGTGATCTTGAAGAGGTATTTTCCTGGATTGACGTGCTTGTACAGGGACAGGAAATCTGATGAGTAATCAGTCCTGGAAACAGCATGATTTTGTAACTTTAAGGAAATGAAAATTGTTTCATACGCTTTCTGCAAATAAATGTAAATATTTCTGAAAGATATTGACTTGTTTTCTTCTGGTGGGTATTATTGACAACGTAGAAACTGAATGCAGTGAATAGAACATACTTCAGTATCTGAATTTGTAGAGAGCTGCTGGCTGGTGAAAAGCAGTAAGAAGGGTACTCAAGTCTCCTCTATGAGCAGCGCACTGAACAAAAACGCTTTGATCAGAACAAGTGTATTCTGCATATACTTTTTAGAGAGTCATCGGTTGGTGGAAGATGATAAGGAAAACAGAAATACATATCCTCTGTGAGCAGCGCTCTGAATCAAGTAGGATGCGCCGGAATTCTCCGTTATCAGAAAACCTGTTGTTGGACAGGGAAGAGTGGCAGGTAGTTTTACCGGCAACGCAAAGTGGTACCGCGGAAGTAACAGCTTTCGTCTTTGCATATATTCTATGCAAAAGATGAAAGCTTTTTTTGTTAGTCAGTTTCACAGAAAAGAGCCGAAAACGGCAAAGGGGATTTTTATGAACAGTTTATTTATCTTATTGTTTGCGGCTGCAGTACTTGTCTGTGGCTACATGTTCTATGGCCGATGGTTAGCAAAGACCTGGGGCGTTGATCCTAAGGCAGATACACCTGCCACACGTCATAATGATGGTAAAGATTTTACTCCTGCAAGCAGACTGACAGTATTTGCACATCAGTTTTCTTCCATTGCCGGAGCAGGTCCTGTACAGGGCCCGATTCTTGCGGCTGTGTTTGGATGGGTACCTGCACTTCTGTGGTTATTGATTGGTGGTGTTTTCTTTGGAGCTGTCCAGGATTTTTCAGCATTATATGCATCAGTTAAGAATGATGGTAAATCCATTGGTCTGATTATCGAAAAATATATTGGTAAAAAAGGACGTAAGTTCTTTACACTATTCTGCTGGTTATTCTCCTTGCTTGTCATAGCAGCATTTACTTCCATGACATCTTCTACATTTAACGGATACGTTACCGGCAGTGATGGTGCAGTGACAATGAATTTTAATGGTGCAGCTGCCGCAACCATTTCCTTCCTGTTTGTAGGATGTGCCATTGTGTTTGGTCTGTTACAGAAAGTATTTCCTAAGATGAAGGAAGGTACTAAGATTGTCATTTCTCTTGTATTGATTGTCTTCATGTTTGCGGCTGGTATGAAACTTCCAATCTATCTTACAGCAAGTCAGTGGAACTATGTCATTATGGCATACTTATTTGTAGCAGCTGTAGCACCTATGTGGTTACTCATGCAGCCAAGAGACTATATGACAACATTCATGTTTTTAGGAATGATCATTGGTGGTGTTGTAGGCGTACTTGTTGGTCATCCTGAAATGAAACTGAATGCGTTCAACGGTTTTGTATTAACAAGTGACAGTGGAGCTAAAACCTATATGTTCCCAACATTGTTTGTCACAGTGGCATGTGGTGCTATTTCCGGATTCCATTCTCTTGTGTCCAGTGGTACTTCCAGTAAAACAGTAAGTAATGAAACAGATATGTTGCCTGTTGGGTATGGTGCTATGATTCTTGAAACTCTGTTAGGTGTTATCTCTTTGATTGTTGTTGGTGCAGTGGCTGTAAATGGTGCAGTACCTGCAGGTCTGACACCTTTCCAGATTTTCTCTCAGGGTGTTGCAGGCTTCCTTGAAAAGTTTGGTATTCCTGCCTCTGTTGCCAATGTCTTTATGACTATGTGTATCAGTGCACTGGCATTCTCTACACTGGATTCAGTAGGGAGAATTGGAAGACTTTCCTTCCAGGAATTGTTTGTATCAGATGATGACAGTGAAGAAATGCCTGCATGGAAGAAAGTATGTACTAATCAGTATTTTGCTACAGCAATTACTCTTGTATTAGGGTACGTATTATGTCTTGGAGGATATTCCAATGTATGGGCATTATTTGGAAGTGCCAATCAGTTACTTGGTGCTCTTGTATTAATCTCCATAGCAGTATTTATGAAAGCAACCAACAGAAAATCCTGGATGTTTTATTTTCCTATGATCTTCATGTTCTGTGTGACTTTTACAGCAATTGTTTTAAATGTCATTACGAATGTAAAAGCGTATATGGCAGGAACTGCAGTATTCCTTGTGAATGGACTGCAGCTGATTGTAGCAGTATTCTTAATTGTACTTGCAGTCATTGTGGCAGTACATTGTGTAAAGATTTTGATGTCTATTGGTAAAAAGCCGGTAGAAGCTAAAGTAAAGAAAGATGGAAAGCAGGCAGCGTAATATGGCAAAGAAATATTTAGACTGGGCAAACATCGGGTTTGCCTACAGACAAACTGATAAAAGATTTGTCGCAAACTATACAGATGGGGCATGGGATGAAGGTGCTCTTGTGGATGAGGCAAATGTAACATTAAATGAATCCGCAGGTATTTTGCAGTATTGTCAGCAGGTATTTGAAGGCATGAAAGCATATACATGGGAAGATGGCAGTGTAGTCTGCTTCAGACCTGATATGAATGCAAAGAGAATGGCAGATTCTGCCAAGCGTATTGAAATGCCTTCCATACCTGAAGAGTTATTCTTAAAAGCAATTGATGAGGTAGTTAAGTCCAATATTGACTGGGTACCGCCTTATGGAAGTGGTGCATCTTTATATATTCGTCCTTATGAATTTGCCACAGGTGTGGTTATTGGTGTAAAACCTGCAGATACGTATGAGTTCAGAGTGTTTACCACTCCGGTAGGTCCATACTATAAAGGCGGAGCTACACCAATTGCCATTCAGGTATCCGATTTTGACAGGGCTGCTCCTCGTGGTACAGGTGCAGTTAAGGCGGGATTAAACTATGCGATGAGTTTACATTCTTCCGTAATTGCACACAGTCAGGGATTTGCAGAAAATCTGTACCTGGATCCTGCCACAAGAACTTATGTGGAAGAAACTGGTGGAAGTAATGTCATCTTTGTGGATAAAGAAGGCAATCTTGTGGTGCCAAAGAGTGAATCCATTCTTCCTTCTATCACAAGACGTTCCATTGTGTATATTGCAGAAAACTATTTACATCTTAAAGTGGATGAAAGACCTGTCAGATATGATGAAATCAGAAACTTTGAAGAATGTGCATTATGTGGAACAGCTGCGGTTATTTCACCTGTAGGTAAAATTGTCAATCATGAAGAAGTGATTGAGATTCCTTCCGGTATGGAAAAAGCAGGACCGGTAGTATCAAAATTATATGAAACTATTACAGGTATTCAGTCCGGCAAGATTGAAGCACCAGAAGGATGGATCAGAAAGATCTGTTAAGTGAAAATGGCTATGGAAACATAGTCATTTTCATTATGGGTTCTGTGCATCCTGCATTTTTTGGAATATTATGTCAAGAGTAATAACTTATAATAAAAATGTGAGGAAAAATACTATGATTCATTTTGAAAGAGAGATATTAAAAACAGAATTGATTGAAGCTATGTTACAGCAGATTCATATTATGAATCTGGGTATGACAGATGAAGATGGGTATCCTTATGTTGTGCCTGTGAATTACGGATTTGAAATCGATGATGAGAAATTGATGCTGTTTATGCATACAATGAAAGCCGGCAAGAAAGTCAATCTGCTTAAGAAAAACCCGCATGTATGTGCAGAGTTCAGTATTTTTAATGATTTCCCGGACAGACAGTATAAAAAACATTATCATGATTATCGCAGTGTGATTGCAAAAGGTGATATGCAATTACTGACATATGAAGATAATCCTGTGTTATGGGAAAAAGGATACAACCTTTTGTATACGTGTAACAACAGACCTGTAAAGCCTTTATCAGAAAGACCTGCCATTCCGAATATGTACATTGGTGTTATTACATGTGACAGAAAAAATGTTACAGCAAAATCTGAATTTCCAATAAGGACCATAGAAGATGTGCCGTTTACAGATGTATACAGTAAAGAGAAGGATGATACACCATTTGATATTTCTGATATTATTGCAGAAAGAAGACCTAAGAAATAAAGACTTCTGAATGTGATTGATAATACACATAAGTGTTGAAAAATAAGGCAGATATAACTGTGACAGTGTATCTGCTTTTTTACTGTTCAGTTAGTGGTGCATTGTGTATTTATGGTGATTGTGCTAATATTTGTGCTATCAACGGAGGATTCTCATGAAGAAATATTTATTACTGGTAGCTTTGGCTCTGGCTTGTATCATTACATTATTAACAAATCTTGGAATCATCACAAAGGTACTGGTGGTACTGGTATGTGCTTTCTGCAGTTTTGAAGTTATGCAGATGAGAGCAGAAGATTTTGATAAAAAGGAGAAGAAATAAGGATCTTAATAAAGATTCTTTTTTTGAATACGAATAACTATGAAACAAAAAAAGAAAATAGATTCTCCAGAAATTCATGAAGTGCTGGAAGAAAGTACCTTTGATGCTCTGGGGTACAGAACTGAAGGTAAAAGATTTGAAAATCTTCAGAAAACGGAAACTGTCAGAGGAAAAGAGTTCTATAGCTGTGTTTTTAACAAAGTAGATTTTTCCAATGCAAAAAACAGAAATACAGGGTTTGTGGATTGTGTGTTTGACCATTGTGATTTCTCCAACGGGTATTTTGACGAAGTGGTTCTAAGAAGAGTTGTATTTAAAAACTGCAGAATGACAGGCTGTGATTTTTCCTCTGGCACATTACAGGATGTGGTATTTCAAGGGTGTCAGCTGGATTATACAAATTTCAATTCTTCTAAAATACAGTATGTCAGATATCAGGAGTGCAGAATGCTGGAAGGGTCCATGTCCATGTGTAAACAATCCGGGTTACAGTTTGAAGATACTGTTTTGAACGGGACTGAATTTTTACAGACCTCGCTAAAAGGCGTGGATTTCAGAACATCTCAGATCGATGGTATAGCTGTAGAAATGTCTAATTTGAAAGGGTCAATTATGACTATGGAACAGGCTGCGGCATGTGCACAATTACTGGGGATTATTGTAAAAGATGAATTTCACTGAATTTTCACGAAACTCGCATATTCCTTTCACGAACCATGAGTAGAATATGGGTGTATTCAAAAAGAAACTTATGAATATCTTCCCTCCCTCGAAGAACAGGAACCTTGAGTTCCTTTTCTTTTTACACTTATGAAGTTTTGTCTATCCCTTTCCATTTCGTATTAAGATAGAATACTAATGCATAGGAGGGATTATGACAGTAACGATTGCTATATTATTAGGGCTTTCTTTAGACGGATTTGTGTACATGATGCAGATAGGAGCAACTGTAAAGCAATTAACATGGAAAAAGAGATTAACATATGCAGGGGTGTATACATTAATCAGTTGTCTGTCTGTGGCAATAGGATATGGTGTTGCGGTCTTATTGCAGGATGCGATGAATGACAGACTGGAATTATTAGCTTCAGTGCTGATTATTTTCTGTCTGGGAATCATCCTGATGACAAAAGGATTTAAACAGATTCACTATGAAGAAAAGCTGGATAAAGATTTTGATTTAAGAAAACTGGTGAAGGTGGCTGTCTTTACAAATATTGATACACTTGCCGTAGGTACAAGTATCGGTTTTCTTTGTGCACCACTTACTTTTTCCATACTTGCTGTAGCGATTATTGCATTCAGCATAGTTTTACTTGCCTTAACGGTGGGGTATAATTTAGGGGCCAGCTACCAGAGACAGGTGTCTTTTGCGGGTGGCGCATTAATGGTTATCTTCAGTATGTGGCTGGTCGCAAAGTTTTTATTGGTATGAGTGAAATATGGAATATAGAAAGAATATTATGAAGAATTCTCTTGCTGAGAATCTTAGATATCTGATGCAGAGAAAAGTATTTGAAAAGATTACTATTAAACAGATATGTGATGAAACAGGGGTAATCCGTGCAACATTCTATAACTATTTCGAAGATAAATATGATTGTCTGAACTGGATTGTACATATGGATCTTTCTTTATCAGATACGCATGAAGATGTGAAACAAGACTATTCCAAGTTTATTCTGATTGCCCTGGCAAATATAGAAAAGAATAAGGAATTCTACAAAGTAGCATACAATGTTGTAGGACAGAACGGTTTTGAAGAAATCATCAATAACTGTTATGCGGAATCTGTTCTCACTTTTCTGAATGAAAAAAGAGATCCGGATATTCTTCCACAATACAGTAATGAGTTATTATCAAAGTATTATGGACAGACTCTGGCATTCATCACAAAACAGTTTGTGTTTGATAAAACCAATCCCTCTATCCTTGAAACAAGGAAGAAAGCATTGGATCTGATGTCTCATTCCATTATTGACTATGAAAAGAAATCCTGAGCTATATCGTAAAGATATGGCTTTTTTTGTGGTACAAAAAAAGCTCCCATAAAGGAAGCTTCAGCTGAATGTTACATATTCCTGAGCAGGTTTATCATAACGGGATACTTTTTCTGCATATAACACGACAGTCTTTGCACCATTTTCTAAATCTACAGGTTTTAATGTGCCGGTAACTTCAATCCAGTCACCAATCTTCATTTCCCAGATTTTAACACCGGTTACTGTCAGACCGCATAGAGAAGTATCTTCGGCACAACATACCATGGCTCTTCTTCCTAAAATGAAAGTCTGTTTATAACCCGGAATATTTTCTGCATAGTAACCTCTGATGGTTACTTTTTTGCCTGCATACTTCATAGGGTTTTCTGTACAGTCCATGTACCATAAACCATAGTCATCATCAGAAATATCAATAAGAGGTGCATTGATATCAAATGGAAGTAATCCCTGTTTCAGATTTACCTGTTCTCCAAACTTACCTTCATAGAAAATCTGAGCACTGCGGTTAATTGCTTTGATATTGCCTCTTAACATACGTGCATCAGTATCTTCAGTGCATCTGTTGACGATGATGGTATCGGAATATCTCAACTGCTCAAATAACATGGATCGCATGGCATTCATGTACATTTCAAATGTAGTCGCATCAACTGTGCTTAAAATCTGTACAAGAGGCCATACATCCGGTAATCCACGAAGTATTTTTTCGGGTAAAGCTACTGTGCCATTCCATTCAATAAATACCTGGGAAGGTCCATAGATAGTATTCAGATCCTGTAATTTCTGATCCGTCAATTCATCAGCAGAATCAAAGTATTCTACAAACAGACGGTGTTCTTTACAGAAATCTTCATCATATTCTGCTTCCCCCTGTTCAAAACACAGAAGAAGTGTTTTATCTGTACCATCCATAAAGCCTGGATCAGAAAGGGTATCTTTAATGAGGGTGGATTTACCGGAATCAAGAAATCCGGTAAACAGATAGACAGGACTAGCCATTACTTCACTCCAAACAGATCTTTCATCTGTTCAACATCTACTTTTTCACCAATGACGGTAATTAAACCTGTATACGCAGGGGAACCTGTACGGATATCTGTGTCACCTGGTACATAGTCAAAGAACAGCCAGGAACCATCAGCAGATGGAACAATACCTTTAGCACGAACGATGTTATCGCCTAATTGGGATAAAGCATGTTCGATTTCTTCTTTTGTATATTTATTGATGGTTTCAATACCGATGGAATCAAACACTTCATCAGCATCGTGCTCTCCGTGGTGGTGATGGTGATGATGGTGGTGACCTTCATGTTCTTCTTCACCTAAATGGATACGATTGCCTTCAGATAATCCTGCATTGGCAGCGGCTCTTCTTTCAGCATCGCGCTTATGTTTTTCATCATGGTCATGGTGGCAATGGTGTTCATCATCGTCATGATCGTGGTGACAACAACACTCTTCATCATGGTCATGGTGGCAATGATGTTCATCATCGTCATGATCGTGGTGACAACAACATTCTTCATCGTGGTCGTGTTCTTCTTCAAGATCTTCTGGGAAGCCATTTGTAGAGCCTTCCATAGCTTCAAAGATAGTTGTTCCATTTAAATCATCCCATGGTGTTGTGATGATACGGGCATCTTTATTTAATTCATGAATAATATCTGTATCCTGCTGTAATACAGTTTCATCTACCATCTGTGTTCTGGAAAGAATGACACAGTTGGCAGTAACAATCTGATCATCAAAGAATTCCTTGAAGTTTTTGTGATAAATCTTGCAACGTTTAGCGTCTACTACTGTACTGTAACTGTTGATTTCCAGTCCTTCGACTTCTTTTACAATATGCAGGATATCGCTGAGTTTTCCAACACCAGATGGTTCAATAAGAATACGGTCAGAATGGTACTGTTCCAGTACTTTTTCAAGAGCTTCTTTAAAGTCTCCCTGTAAAGTACAGCAGATACAACCGCCATTTACTTCATTGATAACGATGCCTGCTTCTTTTAAGAAGCCACCATCGATACCGATTTCTCCAAATTCATTTTCCACTAATACTACTTTTTGTCCTGCAAAGACATCTTTAATCAATTTCTGGATCAGTGTGGTTTTACCAGCACCTAAGAATCCGGAAACTACATCTACTTTTGTCATGAGTTTCATCTCCTTTTTTACTACCATTTACTATTATAAAATGTTTGTCAAATTATTCCGAACGTAATGCAATCACCGGATCGCTCTTTGCGGCTTTTTTAGCCGGAATCAGTCCTGCCAGAACTGTCAGAGCTGTACTTAACAGAATCAGCCCCAGTGCATTACTCATCGGAAGTGATGCGTTGATCTTTGTGTTATCTGCAATCATATGCACGATCATATTTGTTGGGATTAATAACAGATTGGCTAATCCTACGCCAAATACACCTGCAAGACCGCCGGTAATCACAGTTTCTGCATTAAATACCTGTGTGATGTTGTGCTTGGAAGCACCAAGAGCACGTAATACACCGATTTCCTTTCTCCTTTCCAGTACGGAGATATAGGTGATAACCCCGATCATAATGGAGGAAACTACCAGAGAAATACCTACAAAAGCTATCAGAACATAACTTAAGGTATTGACGATGGTGGTAACTGAAGAAAGCATCGTTGCGACAAGGTCTGTATAGATAATCACTTTTTCTTTCTGGTCTGTATCTTTCATCTTCTGGTTGTAGCTGCTTAAGATGGAATTGATGGTTTCTTTTGTGTTGAAATCTTTTGGATAGATATCAATTTCTGAAGGTGTGTCTTCATCTGCATAGCCTAATGTACTTAAATTGGAGGTATAGGAAGAGGAGGAAGCACCGGCAAAAGAAGTCATCATATCCTGCAAGTCTTCTGCGGTCATATTCATCTGGAAGGCATTGGCAAATGCCTGAGGATCAATATTGAATGCAGAACTCATCATATCTGAAATGGCAGAAGTCATGGAGCCCATGATATAGGACATGGATGAGGATAACTGGGAAGAAAAGGAATTTGTAAAGGACATCATCTTTGTCTGTAACAGGGTAGTGAAAGAAGAAGCGATTGGTCCTGTGACATTAGTTTCGATGTATTTGTTAATGACAGGGGACTGTGTATCCAGGTATAACTGTAATTGTTTTGTGACATCATCAAGAGTGGTTAACTGATTTTGCTGTGCATAGATTGTATAACCTTCGGATAAGTCTTTGGCTAATTGCTGCAGGTCTTCTGAGGAAATGGATATATCCAGAATTTTCTGCAGGATGATATTACTCTGATTTTTGAAGAAGTTTTTTCCCTGTTCACTGTTCAGGTACTCTTCTATGTGATCCTGATATTCCGGATTTGGAATACTGTTGTCCTGTAACCAGTCGTTATAGTCCTGCAGAAATGCTTTGGCGATTTCCTGTAATCCTTCAGGAGTTAATTCCTGTGGTAACTGATCAGCCAGTTTGTTCTGGATGAAATCTTTCAGAATGGTCTGAGCATCGGAGGAAGGATCCATCATGTATTGCTGTAAGCCTGTGATATACAGGTTGAGCACTTTGGAGTTATTTTCATCTTCCATAAATCCTGTATACAGTGTTTGTAACAGTTCACTGAGGTTTTCCTGAGTGATGGTTACATCTTTAGTTAATGCCATCAGATCATCACTGGTAAAGGAAGGTAAGGTACTGGAGAGAATGTTCGTATCCAATAGTTTTGAAGTATCTATATCCATGGCTGGAAGATTTGCTGAGTCCATACTGAAGGCATTTGCAAAGGCATTGGAATCAAAGGAAAACAGATTGTCCAGATTGAAACTGGCAGGCTGTTTTTCCTCACTGAAAGCAGTACCCGTAAAGACATTGATGGAACTGTCTGCTAACTGTGCTTTGACTACATCGCTGTTTTTACTTCTTTCCATTAATGCTTTTGTAAGCTTTGAAGAATAGCCGATACCAGTGGATAACATGGCACTGTTTGAAGAATCTGATGGTCTTGCAATACCTGTAATCTTTAAAGGAATGGCAGAATTCATTAAAGAGGTAATATAGTTACTGTTATCTTCATGGCTTGTATAGATTTTCTGATTTTCATCGTAAGAATAATAGTCACTGCTGCTGAGAACCTTAAATTCTCTGTTTAAAAAATCAGAATACGTATATGTAGTGTTGTCTTCTTTTATCTGATAGGTTTTATTCTGTCTCATCGCATTCATCATACTTGTCATTTCATTTCTGTCTCTAAGACCCAGGGCATAGAGAAGCGTATCTGGAACAGAACCTCCGGAAGACAGTATCAGTACTGCTTCATTTTCATTTTCAGGCCAGTGACCTTCTTCCAGGGTATATTGAGAAGTATATAACTCTGCATCTGAAGGTAATGCAAAGAAACTGGATGAAGAGGAAGAGGAAGTTCCCATCATACTGGACATAGAAGTGTAGTTATAGAAATTGGAGGGAGATACTTTATGTACGCCATCGCTTTCCTCCTGAAAAATCTGTGGAGTGATGTCATAGATGTATTCTATGGAACGGGCAGATTGATCTATATTGGATTCTTCACTTTGAAGATATGCTTTTAATGATTTCAGATCATTGGTATTCATACCTTTGAACATGGAAGAGATAGTATCCACCACTGTAATCGTAGTATCTGTTTTTTCTTCTTTTGCCTGCTGTTTATCTTTCTGTACCTGTCCTGAGACATTAGACATCATACTGCTCATATCAAAGCCGACAGAAGTAATCTGTATTGGATACTCACTCATGGCTTCTTTTTCGGTGTCATTGATATATGCATTGACGCCTGTACTTAAGGCCATGATCAATCCAATGCCGATAATACCTATAGATCCTGCAATGGCAACCAGTAAGGTTCTTGTCAGTTTGGTTCTTAAGTTATTAAAGGATAAAGATAATGCGGTAAGAAAAGACATGGAGCTTTTTCCTGTTTTTTCTGTTTTTACCGGCGTATCTTCTTTGATGATGTACGGATTGGTATCTTCCAGTATTTTTCCGTCTTTGATTGTAACAATACGTGTAGCGTATTGTCTTGCAAGATCCGGGTTATGTGTAACCATGACCACCAGTCTGTCTTTTGCAACTTCTTTTAACAGATCCATAACCTGTACACTGGTTTCTGAATCCAGAGCACCGGTAGGTTCATCTGCTAAGACAATATCCGGATCATTGACAAGAGCTCTTGCGATGGCAACTCGCTGCATCTGACCACCGGACATCTGGGCTGGTTTTTTATGCATCTGTTCCTGAAGACCTACGGATTTCAATGCCTGCATGGCCCTTTGCTTTTTCTCACTTCCGGATATGCCTGAAATGGTTAAGGCAAGTTCTACGTTAGCAAGGACGGATTGATGAGGAATCAGGTTGTAGGACTGAAAGACAAAGCCTATTGTGTGATTACGATAGTAATCCCAGTCTGAATCTGAATACTTTTTTGTGGTGACGGAATTGATAATCAGTTCACCTGAATCATATTTATCCAGACCACCGATTACATTTAATAAGGTTGTTTTACCAGAACCGCTTGGTCCGAGTATGGCAACGAATTCATTATCTCTGAAGTTGACACTGACATCATTTAATGCCTGCTGTACCAAGGTTCCTGTTTTGTACTGTTTCTTTATATTCTTTATCTGTAACATGTGCTTATTCTGATACGTATCTTTTGATTTGTAAAGGTAATTGCATACAAAAAAGGGCCAAGTGTATAGTATTACGCTTGATCCTTATCATCAGAAATTATCGGGTAGGCATTATCGAGAACAGATTTTGCAGGTTTGAGGGATTCATCAGACCAGCTGTCCAGATATACTGCATAGAATTCATCAAATGTCAGTTTGGAAGCTGTGATTTCCTGAGCCAGCTGTTTGCCGACATAACGGAAATGATCGGTTTCGGCTGTAAAGCCTGTTAAGTATTCTTTGCCCACTGGATATCTTTCAATAAATCCGTAGGTACTGCAGTTTTGTAATGCCCATTGTCCGCTGGTGGTGGTTTCAAAATCTTCACTTTCCTGACCTACCACCGCTACATTGACAGATAAACCTGTCTGATGTTCACTGGCACCTGCTTTTGCGGCATGTGTCAGAGCATACTCCTCACCGTTATATAAGGACAGACTGTTGTAGGCACTTTGCTGATCTTCGTAGGAACGATATCCCAGTACTGCGTAGATGCGTGCACCGTTACTGCTTGCATTTGTTGCAAAAGCGGTAAAGCTTTCTGCAGCTTCTTTTCTTAGCTGTAAGCCATCTACAGAAAAATTGGAATCTATTTCTGTCAGATCTGATGGAACATAGGATTCCGGTAACAGCTTGTTTTTGGTGACAAGTACTGTCAGATCTTCAGCGTTGGAAATGTCTTTCGCTTTTTCGTAGTAGGTGACATAGCTGTTGGTTAATGAGAAGCTGTCCTGAGAGTTATGGTCTCTGTTGGCTTTGCAGTCATCAATATAGACGTTTTCATTGTACTGATAGTCAAATATCAGTAATGGAATGATTTCAAAGTCCTCAAGATTTTTGAACAGGTTCTGAATCTGATCTGTTTCATAACCTTTATCTTCCAGTCTTGCATAGAGAAGGAAATCTTCATCAGTTAAAGTTCTGTTTCCATCTACTGCAAGATATAAAGGAAGGTAATCAGTGTTGAGGGTCTTATCCAGAAGGGCTTTGGCTAAAGCCTCTGAATAATACGCATTATTTAAAATAGTTTTTGTTAATTTCAGTTCTTTGATTTCTGTGATTTCTGATTTGTTGTATCCGAGCTTCTTTAGTTTTGAATTGGTGATCTGAGGCGGTACCAGCCATATACTCAGTAACAGAAGGATAATGGCAAGACCACCGAAGATAACAGGTTTTCTCAGACGTCTTCTTGGTCTTTTTCTGTTGGCAATAAAATCAGGAACCAGTACATTCCAGTTGATTTTATATCTTCTTCTTTTCTTTTTCTTAGCCATATTGTCTCACCTCAAATCCATTCCATGGTTCTTTTGGAAAATCTGTTACTGTGACAGGTTGTTTTGTAACAGGATGCGGAAATGTCAGCCTGACTGCCCATAAAGCAATCTGACCTTTCTTTGCATGCGGGTTATACCTTTGATCATTATATAAAGGATACCCTCTGGAGGAAAACTGTACACGAATCTGATGTGGTCTTCCTGTTTCAAGATGAATATGTACAAGAGAAAGGTTGCCTTTTGTGCTTAATACTTCATAGCGCAGTCTTGCAAATTTACCATGGGCTTTATCTGTGACTTTTACAAGATTGGTCTTTGTATTCTTCTCCAGGTAATCTTCCAGTATTCCCTGTTTGGCAGGATTCCCCTCCACCACTGCAAAGTACTCTTTTTCCACCATGTGTGTGCGTATGGATTCGGACAAACGGGAAGCGGCCTTGGAAGTTTTGGCAAATACCATACATCCTCCAACAGGTCTGTCCAGTCTGTGTACAAGTCCCAGCCACACATTGCCAGGTTTCTGATATTTTTCCTTGATATAGGCTTTACACATTTCCAGCATGTCGATGTCTTTTGTGGAATCAGCCTGTACAGGAATGTTCACAGGTTTCTCCACACATAAGACATGGTTGTCTTCATATAATATTTTTAACATTTATTTTCTTTCCCAGCGTCCGTAGATACCGCAAGGTAACAGCAGATCTCTGTTTTGTAAAGGAATGGCAATTTCACCTGTTTCCACTTTTCCGTTTGGATGCGCAGGCAATACCATTGTTTTTAACAAGTTATCCAGAACTGTAGAGGAAAAGCCTGTGGTATACGAATTAATCAGATAAAATAACGCATTATCATCCAGAATTTCCGTTGTAGCTTTAATCAGTGCGGTAATTTCTTTTTCGAATTTCCACATTTCTCCGTTTGGACCTCTTCCGTAACTTGGCGGATCCATCAGGATACCATGATAGGTATGGCATCTTCTTTTTTCTCTTTCCACAAACTTTAAACAGTCATCTACGATAAAGCGAATCTTGTTTTCTGTTAGAGAAGATAAATCTCTGTTTTCTTTAGCCCACTGTACCATGCCTTTGGAAGCGTCTACGTGCACTACTTCTGCTGCACCTGCTTTGGAACATGCCATGGTAGCACATCCTGTGTAGGCAAATAAATTGAGTACGCGAATCTCTTCGTCTTTATGTGCAGAAATCAGATTGGTCATCCAGTCCCAGTTAACTGCCTGTTCCGGGAAGATGCCTGTATGTTTGAAGCCTGTAGGGGATACTTTGAAAGTCAGTCCCTTATAGTCAATTGTCCAGGATTCCGGAAGTTTCTTTTTATATTCCCATGATCCTCCACCGGATTTGGATCTGTGGTAATGGGCATCTACTGCATTCCAGCCGGATTTTTTATCTTTAGGCCAGATAGCCTGAGGATCAGGTCTTCTGAGTGTAATGCCTTTCCAAATTTCTAATTTTTCTCCGTCACCAGCATCTAAACACTGGTAATCTTTCCAATCACTAGCGGTATATATCATGTAAAGTCTCCTATGTATGTATCCTATTATAATGTATTTTGTGAAGCAATGCGAAGAAGTCCCGTTAGTTTTCTTCAACACATGGTATAATTTCTACTGCTGTTATCAGGAGGGACGTTTCATGGTAGATCTGAAATCATTAAATGCACATCAAAAAGAAGCTGTGGAAACATCAGCCAAATACGTACGTATCATTGCCGGAGCAGGTTCCGGTAAAACAAGGGTACTGACAACACGTATTGTACATCTTATTGAAGATGTGCATGTTTTTCCGTCTAAAATACTGGCAATTACTTTTACCAATAAAGCTGCCAAAGAAATGAAGGAACGTGTTTCCAAAATGTTAGGAGAAGGAAGTGCGTCTCCATTTGTCTCCACTATCCATTCTCTGTGCGTAAGAATATTAAGAGAGGATATTCATGTGTCCGGATGGCCCAGAAACTTTACTATTATGGACACGGAAGATCAGAAGGTAATTTTGAAAGAAGCCTATAAGAAATATGAAGTGGATATCTCCAAGGTATCCTATTCCTCCATGCTGAACTTTATTTCTGTATGTAAAGTGGAAAAAGCTACCCCTCAGCAGGCACTTGTGTTTGCCGGTATTGATGAGGTGGCACAGAAGAAGGTAAAGATTTATCTGTATTATCTCCAAAGACAACAGGAGATATATGCTCTGGATTTTGATGATCTGATTTTAAAGACCGTGGATATTTTCAAAGCATATCCTGAAGTACTTGCCAAATGGCAAAGAAGATTTTCACATATTCTGGTGGATGAGTTTCAGGATATTGATAAAACACAATATACTTTAATCAGACTTCTGACTGGAAATGATAATGATTTACTGGTGGTGGGGGATCCTGACCAGACAATTTATACATGGCGTGGTGCAGATGTGAATATTATCATGCACTTTGAAAAAGACTTCCCATCCAGTAAGACTATCATTCTGAATCAGAACTATCGTTCTACAGACTGTATTTTAAATGGAGCTAACGGACTGATTAAACATAATAAAAATCGTATTGATAAGGAATTATTTACAGAAGATTCTTCTGAAGTCAAAATAACACATTATTCTGCAGTAGCGGATGAATATGAAGCCGCATGGCTTGCGGATACCATTCTGCAGTTACACAGGCAAGGGAAGGCCTATAAGGATATGGCGGTGCTGTACAGATCTAACTATTTATCCCGTTCTTTGGAAAAAGGACTGAGAGATGCACGTATTCCTTATGTTATCTATGGGGGTCTTCGATTCTTCGACAGACAGGAAATTAAAGATGGTATCTGTTATCTGAGAATGTGTGTGACTTCTGATGATCTGGCCTTTAACAGAATTATTAATGTACCAAAAAGAGGCGTGGGATCTAAAACTCTGGATTCTATCAGAGCTATTGCGGATGAAGAACACACAACCATGTATGAAGTGCTGAAAACACATGTCTTTAAAGGTAAAGCCGGAGAACAGTTACATAAGTTTGTACAGATGGTAGAAAGATGGAAATCCATTCTTCAAGAGGAGGATGTGGATTACGTCAAACTGTTTGAAAAAATTCTGGATGATTCCGGATACAGAGATATGTTAACGGAAAGTAAGGAAATAGAAAGAATCGAAAACTTAAAAGAACTCATGGATGATATTCGTGAATACTTTGCAGAGAATCCTGATCAGACTCTGGAAGAATATTTGCAGGAAGTCACACTTTTAACAGACAGAGAACAGGTATTGCAGTCAGACTTTGTACAGTTGATGACTGTACATGCTTCAAAGGGGCTGGAATTCGATACTGTCTTTGTGACGGATCTCAATGAAGGTATCTTCCCGAATGAAAGAGCTTTGCAGGACAGCCGTGATTGTGTGGAAGAAGAAAGACGACTTGCGTATGTTGCCTTTACACGTGCAAGAAAGAAACTGTATCTTCTGGAAGCAGGTGGTTTTTCCTTTATCTTACAAAGAGTGCGTAAACCATCTCGCTTTATCAGAGAAATTGATGAAGAGTATATTGAACATCTGGGCAGTCAGTTACAGCAGCTACAGGAAAGAAGAGAAGCTTCCTTTATACAGACTGAAGAAGAACCGCTGTTTATTAAAAAGAAGAAATTGCCTGCTGAAAAAGGTGCAAAACTGAAAAAAGGCGATCTTGTTGTACATGCCATGTTTGGAGAAGGTATCGTTATCTCTGTGGAAAAAGATCTGGTCAATGTAGCATTTGACAGAAAATATGGGGTGAAGAAACTGAAGAGTTCTTTTCTTAAGAGAAAAGAGGAGTTGAGAAGCTGATGGCACAGACACTGTTAGAAGAAATGGAGCAGATGATTCAGAAACTGAATGAAGCTGCAGATGCGTACTACAATGGTCAAAGTGAAAAGATGACTGACTATGAGTGGGATGCGTTATTTGATAAGTTGAAGAAAATGGAAGAAGAGACAGGCGTGGTTCTGGATGGATCTCCAACCAGTAAGGTATCCAGTGACAGCGTTCCCGGGGAAAAAGAAGCCCATGAATACAGTGCTCTGTCTCTTGCAAAAACAAAGAAAATTGAAGATCTTGTGAAATGGAGTGAAGGGAAAGAAGTATGGATTTCCTGGAAACTGGATGGATTAACACTGGTTGTGATTTATGATAATGGTAAATTAAGCAAAGTGGTTACGCGTGGTGACGGACATATCGGTACCAACATCACCCATCTTTCCAAAGCCATTGAAGGTATTCCTCAGTCCATAGACTATAAGGGTCATCTTGTTTTAAGAGGAGAAGCTTTGATTTCCTATGCTGATTTTGAAAGATTTGTTATGGAATCAGGAGAAGACTATGCTAATCCAAGAAATCTGGCATCAGGTTCTCTGACTTTAAAAAATCTTGAAGAATTAAAGAAAAGAAAGCTTAACTGGATTGTGTTTACTCTTGTGCATTGTGATGAGACATACACTTCCTGGGGAGAACAGATGGATTTTCTTGCAGGACTAGGTTTTCAGATTGTAGAACATGAAAAGGTGGGACATCCGGATCTTATGCATTTACAGAAAGTGATTGATCAATGGACTAAAAAAGTTACCAATAATGTCAATCCTTATCCTGTGGATGGTCTTGTCTTAGACTATGAAGATGTGATTTACGCACAGGGTGGCAGTGTGACAGGACATCATGCGACACGTTCCGGGTATGCCTTTAAATGGGCGGATGAATCCGCAGATACCACATTGGAGTCAGTAGAATGGTCCTGTGCAGCAAGTACAATTACACCAGTAGCTATTTTCACACCTGTAGAGCTGGAAGGGACAGTTGTTAAAAGAGCGTCTTTATGCAATATCAGTGAGTGTGAAAGGCTGGGGATTGGTGAAGAAGGAACGCAGATTTCTGTCATCAAAGCCAATAAGATCATTCCAAAGGTAATTGCAGTAAAAAAGACAGAAGGTGTTTTACACATTCCTGATATTTGCCCGGTGTGCGGTACAAAGACTGAAATCCATATCTCTGAAGTATCCGGTACAAAGACATTACGTTGTACAAATCCTGACTGTGATGCAAAAAAATTAAGAAAGTATGCAAGATTTGTGTCTAAGGGTGGAGTAGATATGGATGGTATTTCAGAGATGACACTGTCCAGATTTATCAATGAAGGCTGGATTCATACCTATGGAGATATTTATCGATTACTGGATCATCTGGAAGAGATTGCAGGTCTGGATGGATTTGGAGAAAAATCCGCTTCTAATATGGAAGCTTCCATTCTGAAAGCTGTAAATGTGCCGGATACAAAGTTACTCTTTGCTTTGAATATTCCTCTGGTTGGTGTAGATGTGGCAAAAAAACTTCTGGCACAATATCCTCTTGAAGAATTGATTTCCATTGCAAGAGACACAGAGGATGAAACCGTATTTTCCTCTATTGATGGTATCGGACCAGAAAAATCCAGAGCATTTATTCAATGGATCAAAGATGAAAAGAATTACAATGCTTTAAGTGATGTGTTATCTCTTGTACATGTGGTAAGAAGTGTACAGGAGGCAAGTGGTTCTTTGTGTGAAGGAAAGACATTTGTGATTACCGGTGATGTGCACCACTATAAGAACAGAAATGAGTTGAAGGCCTATATTGAATCTCAAAAGGGAAAAGTGACGGGAAGTGTGTCAAAGTCTACAGATTATCTTATTAATAATGATATTACTTCCACTTCCAGTAAGAACAAGAAGGCAAGAGACCTGAAGATTCCGATTATTTCTGAAGAACAGTTCATAGAACAGTTTGTCAGTCATTGAAAAAAACAGCCTGAAAAGGTAGAATGTAACGCGTATATGAGGTATTTCCGATGAATGAAATAAAAGATAGAACATATTTTAAAAAACTAGCACATCAGTTGATGTTTGATCTGTCTGATGAAGAAGCAGATTCTATCGTAGAAGAATTTACTTCTTTAGAGAAACAGATGGGCTTGTTGGAAGCTATTGATACGGAAAATGTGGAAGAGATGATCTACCCGTTTGAAGAGGAAACTACATTCCTGAGAGACGATGTTGTCACAAATGTGATTTCTCAGGATGATGCTGTGGCAAATGTAACGAAGAAGATTGAAGGACATTTCATTCTTCCAAAGGTGGTGAAATAATGTTGATCAAAGAAATGGCAAAAGATCCTTCCAAGGCAATGGAAAGATGTAAAGAAGCATATGCAAAAGCTGAAAAAGTACAGCCTGCTTTAAATGCAATGATCACGTTTATTGATCCGGAAGAACAGGTGAATGCATTAGGCACAACAGGAAAATTCCTGGGAGTTCCTGTAGTATTGAAAGATAATGTGTCCACAAAGGGGACATTAACTACAGCAGGTTCCAGAATCTTAAGTAACTATGTACCAATTTATGATGCTGAAATCGTCACAAAACTGAAAAAAGAGGGTGCAGTGTTTATTGGTAAAGCTTCCATGGATGAACTTGCGATGGGCGGAACCAACACAACATGTTATACAGGTAATGCACATAATCCATGGAATACTGACAGAATGACAGGTGGATCTTCCGGAGGAAGTGCAGCATTGGTTGCCAGTGGTGTAGTACCGATGGCTATTGGCTCTGATACAGGTGACTCTGTCAGAAAACCAGCGGCGTTTAATGGTGTTGTCGGTGTAAAACCAACCTATGGAAGAATTTCTCGTTATGGTATTATTCCATACGCTTCCAGTCTGGATCATGTAGGATATTTTACAGGGAATGTGGAAGATGCATGCCTTACTCTTGAAGTACTTGCAGGAAGAGATGAAAGAGATATGACTTCTTCTTTCAGACCTGTAGAAGAGTACAGTGCAAATCTCAACAGTGATATGCATGGTAAGAAGATTGCTATTATCAGTAATGTCATTGAAGGTATTGAAAAACAGGAAACAAAAGATGCTTTCTATGCAGTGGTTGATAAACTGCGTGCAAGAGGTGCAGTGGTTGAAGAATACAGTTTTAATGAAAATCTTATGAAAGCGATTCTTCCAACATACTTCATTATTGCTAACTGTGAAGCTACTTCCAATCATTCTAACCTTGATGGTATCCGCTTTGGTGTAAGGGAAGACGGTGCAGATCTGCAGGAAATCATGACAAATTCTCGTACAAAGGGATTTGGTCCATTGATCAGAAGAAGATTTGTTATTGGCTCTTACGGATTGTTCGAAGAAAATCAGGAAAAGATTTTCCGCAAGGCTCAGAAAGTCAGAAGAGTTATTGTGGAAGCTATGAATGCATGCTTTAAGGAGTATGATGCCATCATTGCTCCGGCAAGTGGAGATATTGCACCATTGCTTGAAGGAAATACTGTAGAAACTTTAAGTGATGAACATATCATTGCTGAAAACTATATGGCTATGGCCAACTTCTCAGGTGGTCCATCCATGACTGTTCCAATGGGATTTAAGGAAGAATGTCCTCTGGGATTAAACATTACATGTAATGCATGGAATGAACAGACAATGTTTGATATTGCCAAGGCTATTGAAGAAGAAACAGGTCTGAAAGATCTTCATGCGGAGGTGAAATAATGGAATACGATGTAACGATTGGTATTGAAATTCACTGCCAACTTAAAACAGCAACAAAGATGTTCTCAGGTGCACCAACTTCTTTCGGAAGAAAGGCAAATACCTGTGTAAATGAAATTGACCTTGGTCATCCGGGAACTTTACCGGAAGTAAACAGAGAAGCGGTTGCCAAAGCTATCATGGCCTGCACTGCTTTCCATATGGATATTGATACACTGGTAAAATTTGATCGTAAAAACTACTATTACAGTGACCTTGCAAAAGGCTTCCAGATTACACAGCAGTTCCATCCGATTGGAAAGAACGGCTATGTGGAAATTGATACACCAGAAGGTAAAAAGCAGATTCGTATTGAACGTATTCACATGGAGGAAGATACTGCAAAACAGTATCATTTATCCAAGATGTCTCTGCTGGACTTTAACCGTGCAGGTACACCATTGATTGAAATTGTATCCAAACCTGACATGAAGAATGGTCAGGAAGCTGAGGCATATGTAGAGGCCTTAAGACAGACTCTGTATTACATTGGTGTTTCTGATTGTCGTATGGAAGAAGGTTCCATGCGTTGTGACGTTAACGTTTCTATTGCGCCAAAGGGAGCTGATCATCTGGGTGTGAAGAATGAAATCAAGAACCTGAACTCCATTTCCAATGTTGGTAAAGCAGTAGACTATGAAGTAGAAAGACAGAAGAAAGTTCTTGAAGCAGGTGATGTTGTTCACCAGGAAACAAGACGTTTTGATGAAAAAACACAGACTACGATCATGATGCGTAGAAAAGAAGGAAATGTGGACTATAAGTTCTTCCCTGAACCTAACATTTTCCCAATCAGACTGGATGCGGAATGGGTTAAAAACATTCAGGATTCCATGCCTGAATTACCTGAAGAAAGAAAAGCAAGATATACCCAGGAATTTGGTTTATCCGAACATGATATTCATATTCTGATTGCCAATAAGGAAATGTCCGAATTCTTCGAGACCACTACAAAGATTGCCAAGAATCCAAAGAGTGTATGTAACTGGCTGTTATCTGATATCAGTGCATGGCTGAATAAGCATGAAACAGGTATCAACGACTGTAAGCTGACTCCGGAAAATCTGGCAAAACTGATTGCTCTGGTAGAAGACGGAAAAGTGTCCAATGCACAGGCAAGACAGCTTGTAGATGATGTGATGGATGGAAAAGACCCTGAAACATCTGCAGAAGAAAAGGGATTAAAACAGGTATCTGATACAGGTGCTTTACAGGCACTTGTAGATGAGGTTCTTGACAGCAATACTCAGGCAATTGAAGATTTCCGTAATGGTAAACAAAGAGCTGTAGGCTTCCTGGTAGGTCAGGTCATGAAGAAGTCCAAAGGACAGGCAAATCCTTCCATGGCTACTTCACTTCTTAAGGATTCTTTAAATAAGCGCATCTGATACTTCCTTTATGGTAAAATGAAGAAGGAAAGCATACAATAGTATCGGAGATATATTTATGACAAAGAAAACAAAGGATATACAAAACGTAAAGAAGTCGCATCATTCCCGTCGTACAATTGCTGCATTCTGGATATGCTTACTTCTTGTATTTGCACCAATTGTAATATTGGGATGGATGCTGGTCTCTACCTATATGGATACAGGCTCTCCTGTATTCGGGCATAGATATGATGGTGATCTGGATCCTGCGATTACCAAAGAAAATATCAGCACTATTGAAGACAGTGTTTCAAGCATTGAAGGAATTGAATCTGATTTTACAAATCTGAGTTCTGCTACATTACGCGTTTATGCAAAAGTGGCAGATGATGCTACAGCAGATGTGGCTACGGCAAAAGCACAGGAAATTTATACTGCAGTTTCTTCAGTATTAGATCCATCCGTGTACTTTACCAAGGCAGATGGAAAGAAGATGTATGATCTGGAAATCCATGTCTATAACCTGGATGAGGATCAGGACAGAACAGCAGATAACTTTGTTTATGTGATTGAAACAAAAACTTCCAATATGAGTGAACCTTCAGCCCAGACAGTTTCTGAAGCAAGATTCCCTGAACTGGCGCAGAAATTACGTGATGATGTTGCGGCAAGAAAAGCAGCAGAAGAGGCAGCAGCCCAGGCTACTCCTACTCCTGAAGCATCAGCTGCTCCAACAGAACAGAGTGAAGAATAAGAAAAAAGAGGCGTATACCTCTTTTTTTCGAAAGTGAGAATGTATGAAAAAGAATGAAATCTATACTGTGGAATGTACAGGGTATAACGAAGATGGTGCCGGAGTAGTAAGAATCGATAATATTGTATTTTTTGTGCCGGGTCTTTTATATAAAGAAGTGGCAGAAATTGGAATTACTGCTTTAAAGAAGAATTATGGATATGCAAGAATTGTGCGCATTCTGGAAAAAAGCCCTAACAGAGTAGAACCAGTCTGTTCTGTAAATAAATTATGCGGAGGATGCCAGCTTCTGCATATGAACAGAGAAGAACAGAATTATTACAAGGAAGAAAAAGTAAAACAGTGCTTCAGAAGCAACGCAGGTATGGAAATAGAAACATTGCCTATTATCACTGCAGAGCCATATACAAATTACAGAAATAAAGTACAGATACCTGTGCAGGTGAATAATGGAAAGGTGGAAATGGGTTTCTATCAGACACATACCAATACCATTATTCCTTATGATACCTGTCATGTGCAGTCAGACTTATCTAATGCCATTGTCCATACGTTACAGGAACTGTTTGAAAAGTATCATTGCGCTTCTGTAGTAAGACATGTACTTGTAAAACATGCTCATAGAAACGGTCAGGTCATGATTGTCTTTATTGTAAAGAAATGGCCTATGGACCATTATGAAGAGATTTTACAGACTTTAACAGAACAGTATCCTGCTATCAGTTCAGTCTCCTGTATCGTGAATAAGCGCACAGATAATGTGATTCTGGATGGCAAAGAAATTCTGCTGTACGGTAAGCCATATATTGAAGAAGAATTACTGGGGAATATATTTCGTATTTCAGCAAGATCCTTCTTCCAGATTAACCCTTTTACTACACCTCTTCTCTATAAGACGGCTATTGACTATGCTGGGTTAACCGGCAAAGAAGTTCTTGTAGATCTGTATTGCGGGACAGGTACAATGGGAATCATTGCGGCTAAAGATGCTAAAAAAGTATATGGTATTGAAATTGTACCGGAAGCTATTGTGGATGCCAGAAAGAATGCTGAGATCAACCATGTGGAGAATATTGAATTCTTAACAGCAGATGCCAATCAGGGTGCACAGCGTATCTTAAAATCTAAACTGAAAGTAGATGCAATGATTGTAGATCCTCCACGTAAAGGATGCAGTAAAGATACCTTGGATGCCATTATCAGAATTTCACCTGAAAAACTAGTGTATGTAAGTTGTGATCCGGCTACTCTTGCAAGAGATGTAAAAATTTTAAGAGAAAACGGCTATGAACTGCATCAGGTTCAGCCTGTGGACATGTTTCCACAGACATTCCATGTTGAAACTGTGTGCCTTTTGGGCAAATGAAAACCAGATACCACGGTAAAACTCATAGTGGATATGGATGATTAACTACCGTATTATAAGTGGTAAAGATGAGGAATGATGATTTCGCTAGAGTGACTGTGTTG
>CAKVIS010000022.1 GCA_934754415.1 uncultured Bulleidia sp. | reverse complement strand
GTATTGTAGATATGAAATCAGAAGATTTATTCATTTATTGAATCGGAGCATCTCACCGATTTGCTAATATAGCCAAGAAGAATATGAAATTTGCTTATTTTATTTCTTTTTTTTACATGTTAAAATACATCCATGAAAGCATATGAGTTTAGTCCGTATTTCCAGAAGTTCGTGACTGTTATCCTGGATAATGGTTCAGAAGTTTCAGGATATATTTCGAACGTGGACGATTTAAAAAATGATAGTACAGAAACTCTGGATCTTGTGAATGGGTTACAGGCATCTACTATTTTGTTAGAAAGTATTGTAGATATTCACGAATCAGTTCGTGAAGATACCCTGCAGATCCCTATTGTTCCGGAATCAGAATCTTTGAATCCCAACAAAAAATCCTTTTCAGATAAATTGGATGAATTATTCTCCAAAACTATGGATGATGTACTGGAAGTAAAGCTTCCTAACGGAAAAATTATCAATAATAAGAGAAAGTGAATTTTCAGTGAAGATAGAACGTATTTCCGTTTCTATCTTTTTTTTCGTGTATACTATCCTTCGGGAGGGAATGCCTATGAAAAAAATACTATCCGGATTACTTGCCTGCACCTTACTTGCAGGTTGTACAAATACTAACCCATCTTCTTCTGCAGTCCCATCTTCATCGCCAACAGCAGATACGGGGCTCAATGCAGGCAAGATTGAACTTGATGCAACAAAAGCAAATATGAATGCATACATCTTCATGACAGATGACGACCCTGCCTTTCTTGAAGTCTCTACAGAGGAATCTTTAAAACTGTTTGTGAACGGTACCGGGATGGTTGTCTATTCCTATGAAACCTGTCCGTGGTGTAACAGAATCCTGCCCGTACTTAACGATGTTGCCAAAGAATTCGGAAAACAGGTATTCTATGTCAATATTTATTCTGAAAGCTTTATTGCAAAATCTGCTGAACAGAAATCTGAAATTATTCAAAGTCTGTATCAGGTACTGGATCCGATTCTTGGAACAGAAAAAGATGAAGAAACCGGAGAAGAAAAGAAAGTCATGCAGGTCCCTGAGGTTGTTGCAGTAAAAGACGGTAAGATTACAGCTCACCATCTTGGTATTGTTGACGGGTTTACTTTGGATCCTGACAAGCTTACAGAGTATCAGGTAACAGATTCTCAGAAGGAAGAATTAAAAAACATCTACAGAGAGATGTTCAAATCCATGGAATAATGCTGGATAAACAAAAAGATAAGAAAGAAAAAAATCTTTCTTATTTTTTTTAATCTACAAAATATATAGAACCATCTTCAAATATATCTTTTAAACTGCTGTCATAGCAGGAATATATTGTATGAGAAGATGACTCTGTAAGGTATTTTCTCAAAAATTCAGAAGGTATCTTAAAAGTGGTGGATTCTGACTGATTTCTGAAGATTCCATGTCCCTTTTGCATCCCCGCATATCTGAAGTGCATATTTTTTTCAATCTGTGTATAAAAGTGGTAGTCTACCACCTTTTTTTCAGCTGCAGTATACACAATCACCTTACAAAAAGCATAGGTAAAATCCAATGGTTTGACATAGGTATCCATCCATGATTCATCAAACGTAACTGATTCCTGTGTCAGTACATCGGTACACTGTATCTGTTGCAGACTGGTTTTCTTAATAAAGACATACTTTTCAGTACATGGTATTTCTTTCAAGAAAACATACGTACTGGAAATAAAAGGATATTGTGTATTGGCTAAAAGATTTGCTCCTTTTGTCATGAGTAAACGATAATACCGGCCTTTTTCAGGTACAGTTTTTACAAAAGTTTTCTCTTTGTAAATATAGGAAGGACAATCTAGCTGTAAATCTTCCTTAGAATCACAGACTCTATATTTACCGTCACCTGTATAGAGTACAGCAGATACTTTCTCCATATTGAAGGAACACACAAGGTATCTTTTTTCCAGGTATTCACATACTTCAAGAATATCTCCTTTATGGATATGCTTTAATTCCTGTAAAGTTCCCTGTGTTTCTTCAAGCTGATAACAAGAACCGCTTAACAAATCTTTTACCACTGTGCTGCCTTCATACATTCCTAAAGAGATTTTACAATTCAACACAGGATACAGATATTTTTCAATAATTCTTCTATAGAAGATTTCATTATCTTTTTCTACTTTTTCAAATCCTGTATGAGAAACAGGGCTTATAAATTCAGAAATATAACTATGAGAGGCTGAAAATGTATCCTGACCAATACTGATTCTTGAAATAACCGAGCTGTTTAATTCTCTGATTGTCAGTTCATAGAAAACACGCTTCCATGTTGACGTTTTTTTCTTCTGCAAAACAACAAATGGGGTACTGTTAAACATGGATACCTGTCCTACTTCAGGAATATTGGTATGTTCCATGATTATAGGATGATGTTCTGTAGTGCTTTCAATACTTCTTTGAACAGGAATAGTTTCAGTTTTTGCTTTTTCCTGAGGAACTACGTCAAATACTTCCTGCAAAATTTTATTTACAGCAACAATAATAAAACTGTTATAGATACCACCAAAACATCTCTCAAAAGATCCATCTCTGTAAAGTAATACAAACGTACCAGGTATATCCCCTTCCAATACGCTCTGTAACTGTGAATACAACACAGGCATTTTCACCGGATCATCCTGACGCATATGATTGATACCATCAAAATAAAAGCCTTCGGTAGTAAATACTATCCCTGTTTTACCTGTAAAAAACATGGTGGTATCACAGAATGCAGCAATATCTTTCTTCTTCAGGTTGCTGTCAAAACATTTTGAAATATTCTGAAGCTGTTTTTTGGATAACATATTTGCTGCATTTCTGAACTCAGGAATGGCACCGTTAACTACCCCATGAACTTCACTATCTGTAATATGTAAAACGATATCCTGTATCGCATGTAATGTATCTATCTGTTTCATAATCCCTATTGTACTTCCAAAAAGAAAAAAAGGGAAATCTCAGAAAAAGACACCCTTCACAAAAATCTCTAAACCAATCAATATGAGGATAACTCCTCCAAGAATACTGGCTTTATTAGCAAATTTCATACCAAAAAGTTTACCTAAATGCAGGCCAATAAAACAAATTATCCATGTGGTAATACCTATCAGTGAAGAAGAAAGTAACGCATCCCTAAGATTGTAAGAAGAAATGGTAAAACCTACAGATAAGGCATCAATACTTGTTGCAATTCCCTGTAAAAATAACTGTGAAATTGTAGCTTCAGAAGATAGATTTTGTTCTTCCGGTTTTCCTAAACCCTCTTTTAGCATGGATCCACCAATATACAGTAATAATCCAAGGGCAATCCATGGAATGCATTTTTGAAAAGACGTAAACATTGTCGCAATCGTATGTACACAAATCCATCCAATCACAGGCATCAAAAACTGAAAACCTGCAAAAACTCCAGAAACAGAAACCATTCTTCCTTTTTTCATTTCTGTCTCATTCATTCCATTTGCAAGAGATACGGAGAAAGCATCCATTGCAAGTCCTGCTCCCAGCAAAATACTGTTTGCAATAAACATCATCATTTCCATCATACAATAAACTCCTAAATAAAAAGTATGGCATTTTGCCATACTTAAGATTGTCCCTGATCTTTACGTATAGCAAAAAGCTATACGCAAGTCTCGTAAATTAAAGCAAGCCAGATGTAAAACATCAGTATGTTGACTTACTACGTAATAACGTCTACTACTCCCTTACGTCTACAACATTTTGATGGAGACAGTATATGTTAGTCAAGATTAACAGCTTGCATCTGATGTTTTGTTTCAATAACATACGGATTACGATGAAAACTGTAAACCAGCTGAGCAGCCATGACACACCAGATAATTGGTTCACAGAAGATCACCGCAGTATATCCAAACATAGGAATAAGAATCATTGTAAAAAGAACTTTACCAACAAACTCGATACAGCTGCTGATCAGAGGAATCCATTTTGAACCAAGTCCCTGTAAAGCAAAACGTGTTTGCATCAGAACACCAAGCACTGCATAAAATGGTCCAACTACATATAAAAATCTGGATCCATTTGACAGAATGACAGGATTAGTACTGCCGGAGATCATAGAGATAAAAGTAGAACCACAAGTCCAGAAAATGAGAGAAACCATGGCAGCAGCAACTATGTCATACAGATATCCAAGTTTCATAGCTTTTAAGATTCTGTCTCCCTGATTTGCTCCTTTATTCTGACCAATAAAAGTACTCATGGCTATACCCATGGAAATCATTGGAAGGTTGCCGATAGCATATACTTTTCTTGCGGCGACATGTCCGGCAATAATGTCCGTGCCTAATTTATTAATGCCGGATTGCAGGATAATGGAACCACTGGATACAATAGACCCCATAAAAGCCATAGCGTATCCCTGCCCTGCAAGATCTTTGTACATTTCCTTATCAAATTTGAAATCCTGTAAGGATGGTACAAGTACAGGTGTCTTCAGGTAAATATACACAATACATAATACAACAGATACTCCCTGTGCAATGACTGTTGCAATAGCAGCACCTGCTACTCCCATCTGAAAGGTAGTAATACATACTATATCCAGAAAGATGTTTAACATAGAAGAAATAATCAGAAATACCAGTGGCATCACAGAGTTGCCAATAGAACGTAATAATCCCGAAAACAGATTATAGGCAAACATCACAAATAACCACAAAGAAATAATATGAATATATGCATAGCTTTCTTCAAGAATTTCCTCAGGAGTAGATATCAGATGTAATAATGGTCTTAATCCCGCAAGAGAAATCAGTGTAATCACAAGAGTAGTCATACCACCAATTACCAATGAACCTGCAACACATTTCTTCAAATTTTCTTCATTTCCAGATCCATAACTTCTGGCGGCCACAATACCAAATCCGCTGGCAAGAGACATGGCAAATCCAACGAACAGTTCAAAAATAGAAGCACAGGCTCCAATAGCAGCCAGAGAGTTTTCTCCCAGAAAATTTCCTACAATAGCTGTATCCACTGCATTATATAATTGCTGAAAAATATTGGATATCATGATAGGAATCATAAATATCACAAGCGATTTCAAAATTGGTCCCTGTAGCAGATTTACAGAAGATGTTTTAGTTTTCATATGTTGCAATCTCCCTTCAAAATAAAAAAATATGCATTGATATTATACTCAACGCATATTTCGATTTCATTTCTCAGGTTCAGAATGGAACTTTTTTCCAATCATTTTAAAGAACTTCTTTAACTTTCCTTCATAGGCACTGTCACTCATCTGATAGAACGCTCTGTCTTTCAAAGCATCCGGCAGATATTGCTGCTCTACATAATGATGAGGATAATCATGTGCATATTTGTAGCCTGTTCCTCTGTCCAGTTTTGATGCACTGGCATAGTGGGCGTCCTGAAGATACTTTGGAATAGGAAGGTTACCACTCTTTTTTACCTCATCCATAGCAGACCATATAGCCATACTGCTGGCATTGGATTTAGGAGCACATGCTACATATACAGCCGCTTCAGAAAGCAATAACTGACCTTCGGGCATTCCCACTCTTTCAACAGCCAGGGAAGCAGCTACAGCCACTTCCAGAGCTCTAGGATCCGCAATACCTACATCTTCAGCAGCACAAATCATAATTCTTCTGGCAATAAACTTAATATCTTCTCCTGCGGTTAACATTCTTGCAAGATAATACACAGCTGCATCGGGATCAGAACCTCTCATCGACTTGATAAAAGCAGAAATCGTATCGTAATGCATATCTCCATCTTTATCATATCGAATGGAGTGATTCTGGATACATTCCCTTGCGACTTCAAGCGTAATATGAATAGTACCATCATCCTGAACATCTGTAGTTAATGTTGCCAGCTCCAGCGCATTTAAAGCTGTTCTTGCATCTCCAACACTTGCATCTGCAAGATATTTACAGGCATCATCATCCAAAACCACATTATAATGAGCTACTCCTTTGATAGGATCACTGACAGCTCTTTGTAACAATGTTTCAATATCAGTATTCTGTAATGGCTTTAATTCAAAAATACGAGATCTGGATAAAAGAGCGCCATTCACTTCAAAATAAGGGTTTTCTGTAGTAGCACCAATAAGAATAATTGTGCCGTCCTCTACAAACGGTAAAAGATAATCTTGCTGACTTTTATTAAATCTGTGAATTTCATCAATAAACAGAATTGTACGTTTATGTTCAAATTTAAAATGATCCTTAGCTTTCTGTACGACAGATTCCAGATCCTTTTTTCCTGCATTGGTCGCATTCACCTGTTCAAAAAATGCATGAGAACTATTAGCAATGACATGTGCCATTGTAGTCTTACCTGTACCTGGAGGACCATAAAAAATAACGGAAGTCAGTTTATCAGCTTTAATTGCTCTGTACAATAATTTATCCTTAGAAAGAATATGCTGTTGTCCAACCACCTCTTCTATGGTATCCGGACGCATTCTGTAAGCTAACGGTTCTTCTTTTTTTCTCTCATCTTGCTGAGTATAGTCAAATAAATCCATATATGCCTCTTAATTAATGGAAACTGCCTCATCTGTTTCTTCCAGTTTCAATGGATGCAGAACCGATTTTGCCCAGGCATCATCTATCTTTAAAACGCCTTTCGATTTTGTTTCGGCAAGATCCTTATACACTCTTACTGCTTCCTGATACCAGCTTTGTTCAAAGTTTACAGTACCTGCATTGCCCTGACTGTCAATTACAATCATCTTATTTTGATGGTATATCAGATGTACTGCATCTATCCCCTGATCATGCATGGTTTCCATAAGATGATATTTCATACATTCTATCAGAGTATCTTTCATCCTGGCATGATAAAGCTCCAGTTTTTCAGAAAGTTCTACTGGCTGATTTACTATACGTAAAGTATATTGTTGTATATCTTCCTCAAGATGAAGCACATTTTCCATGAACATCTTTTCATCCATCCCTGCTCCGATAATCAACTTTCTTTGTTTATCAAAGTAAATACATGCATATGGAAAAACAGTATCCTTATGACAATACGGGCATACTTTTATAAAAAGTGTTGTGTCTAATGCTTTTCTGTATAATCTGGGATCCTGTTCTACATCTAATACAGGAAAAATAGAAGAAGGAAAAGATTTTCCGCAATGGATACATGTTACATTTACTTTCTCACTTTTTATCATTTTTTTCTTTCCTTTCCTCTGCTTTAAAAATCACTCTGCGTATCCACAATGTCAATGCCAGACACAATGGAAAAAATGGGGTGAAGGGTCCTGCCCAGAAAGCAACATAGGCAGAAGCCAAAGCAAGAAGCCATGCCTGCTTAATAAAGAAATATAAAAGATACCCTCCCCAGGCAGGACTGTACATAACAATCAAAACTGCCAGAAATACGACAAAAGTATACGGGTCTTTTAATTCCGCTTTTACTATATGTACTATTTTTTTAAGAAACTGTTTTAATCTATTCATAAAACTGATTATTCTTTTCCAATTCCAGAAGATATTTCTTACGATTCAAACCACCTGCATACCCAGTCAGTTTTCCATTACTTCCTATCACCCTGTGACAAGGAATAAGAATGGAAACAGGATTATGTCCAATAGCGCTGCCTACAGCCTGATTAGACATGGCCTTTACATTATATACTGTACAGTATCTTTCACATACCTTGGCATATGACCATGTAGTTCCATAAGGTATTTCCATGAGTATATTCCATATTCGTTTTTGAAATTGTGTTCCTTTTGGATCTAACGGATAAGGAAAGACAGAAGTATTTCCCTGAAAGTAGTCATTTAGCCATTGAGCACAATTGTGAAGAATCACTGTTTCCTGTTCTATACATGAATCCTGTATATTTTCAGGAAAATATCTTTGGTTTTCAAAATAGATACCTGTAACTGCATTTTCACTGGCAATCATCAAAATTTTACCGACAGGAGAATCGTAATACCATATATATCGCATGTACGTATTGTACCACTTTATGCCCATGCTTATCTTTAAGATTTTATAGATGAAAACAGAAGATTCTTTACAATCTTCTGTCAGTCAAAAAACTATTTAGTGCTGTCTACACTGTCTTCTACATCGTAATCCTTCTGATTTTTGGTTACAACATCTGCATACAAATCATCAAGAGTTGGATAGCCATAATATTTCCATACCATACTGGAAATTCCATTGGTTTTTGTATCTGTCTTAATTTTAAAGAAATTACCAGGTGTTCCATAGTCAGACAGATCAACCTGTGTATTGCCTTCATCGTCTGCCATAACAGGTCCGTAATGCATATACCAGTACACATCATTTACCTGATCATAAGATCCATCAGAATTACTGTATTGATCCCTTACTTTTGCATGATAAATAAGATACAGTTCATTTCCTTTACCTGTTTTTGGCTTCAACAGATAACTTCCCATATACGTAAGACTCTGTAAAGATTCAGAATCTGTCCAGCTTGAATCCACATGATCTTTATATTCTTTTACTGCCTGGTCCTGCAGTTTCTGCATGCTCTCATCATCAATATCTTCTACAGATGAAATATATGCGTACAGACCTTCTACAGTATATTCCTTCTCCCATTCTTCAGGCACTTTACCAAAGCTTTCAGCATAGCTGTCTGCCATTGATTCATCCAGGTATACCTTAATTGTATCTCCATTTTTCAGTGTTCCATTTGTCACATCCGTCTGAAAATCATCAGCAGTAAGATCTGAACCTGTGTACTCTAAAGAAACTGATCCTTCTGAATCTGCTCCTTTGAAAGATACCTCCAGGTCCTGAAATGCATCAAATTTTTCAACATCTTCAAGGCCAGTTACTGTATAGGTTTTATCTTTATATTTCAGATTACATTTCACATACTTGGAGTACTCTTTATTAATATTCCATACATATCTGACTTTATCTTTATTAGAAAGATTCCCATCTGACTCTACGTCCACGCTGACATAAGATTGCAGTATCTCAATTGGGGATACAGAATCTGTAATTTCCCCGAACTGCTCTTTAAATGCATCTGTAAATTTCACTTTAGAATCATATTTTTCCTGAATTTTCTGCCAGTCAATTTCTGGATATACATTTCCATATCCGTTGTAGCCTTCGGTTTCAAAGCTGATATATTCATTCAAATTAATGGTTCTGCTTGCACGTGATATCAATAGACCACTTACTATAACCACAGCAACCACAGCACAAGCTAAAGCAATCTGCAATTTGTTAAGGTTTTTAAGTTTTGATTTCAATGTGGAACTTTCTTCCTCTTTCAATGGTTTTCCGCATGTTGCACAGAATTTCGAACTGTCTGAATTCTCACTTCCACAATTTTTACACTTCATATTTCTCTATATCCTTTCTCCAATCTATAGTTTATTACTTTCAAATGAATTGAAAATAGTTTTGGTTTTAAAAAAGTTATTTTTTAACCACAGAAAGACTTGATACTCTTATCACGGGATCCAATTCATTTTCATCAAATTCGATAATAAATAGAATGATCCTGCATATGTACTGTCCTTTATGCAAAAAAAGAACTTCCTGTAAATTATGGAAAGTCATATCACTGCCAAAGCGATTGTAAGCTATCAAGCTATTTTGTCATGAAGTGAATATGCATATCATATCTTGTAGAAAACAAGACGTATACCGCACTATATTAGCTTTTGCCCTGTTAAAAAACCAGCGAAAACAAAAATATACAGATCGACAATCTTGTATTACATTGTAAGTCATATTTCTTAGCACAAAGAAAAAGATGCACTTTAAATTTGTGCATCTGCTTAGCTTTTCTAAATCACTGTCAGTCTGCCTCTGATAAATGCATTGAGGTGTTGGTGAGTAGTGAGATATTCTTCCACAATATCATTTACTGATGTGGAAACAATACGAGCTTTCTTCCTGTTTTCGATGGTTTCCAGAGACACATGGAAGAATTCGTCGAAATTGGCATAATGGAATTTTGCAAGACTGATAGAATACAATTTGTCTTTATCTACAGGTTCATTCTGATAATTGAATTTCAGGAAAGTTTTACTTGCTCTGTCATAGGTGATTTCCACTCCCTTTGAGAACTGATAGAATTCACAATGTTCCCCCTGCCATACTTCATCTCGTAACATGTAATGAATCATACGCATGAATTCATCTCCAGTGACTTCCAGCATATACAGCGGATCATCATATGGTAAGCATTCCTTCAGATCCTGATACATGACAATTGGTCCAAGGCTCTGACTTCTTATCGCTCCTGACCCAAATAAAGCAATATCTACATTTAAACTGTCATGAACTGCATCAGCCAGTAAATCTCCAAGTTCAGTCTCCTGATTTCTGTCAGGATGTGTCAGTTTTCTGGCAAATCGAGTAACCACTCGTTGATATTTCATATCAGTTTCAGATTTATACGACTGGATCAGTTCACGAATTTCTTCATCTACAGGACAATGGACATTATCAATAGGAATTGTCTTCCATGTATAAGAATCAATACAATTATCATCTGTATTCACTACTATATCAAATCTGCCAATCTGATTGGTTCCTGTACCTGCCTGAACAATCAGAATATCATTTACTATACATGGTTCTTCCAGCAATGTATGAGAATGACCGCCAATAATGATATCTACTCCAAGACTTGGATCAAGTAAAGCAGCAAGTTTCTTATCTTCCTCAAAACCGATATGGGTCAGTAAGACAGTGAAATCTATATCAATAGAATTATATGTATTACAGATTTTGGCAATGGCATGTGCAGCATCTTCTACATCTATCAAAGCCCCAATCATCCCATCATTTTTAGTCTGTGAAATAACTTCTTCTGTCAGTATGCCTATAAATAATATTTTCATTCCGCCTATTTTAATTATTCTGCATGGTCGAAACAATCTGGCATTATTTGTACGTATATGCAGGTTAGCATTTACAATTGGGAATTTTGCACATTTTTCCAGGAATAATAATTGCCCTATGCCATAATCTGTTTCATGATTTCCTATTGTCACAACATCCGGAGCGAGCATATTCATGATTTCAATAGTAGATAATCCCTGATACTCTTGGTCAATGATGGAACCCCTGAACATATCTCCCGCAATAGCATAGAGAACATTTTCTTCTTCTCTTCGTACTTTGTTAATGTATCCGGATAGTAAAGATACACCACCAATCAATTTCTCATCCACATGTTCAGCCAGAAAATCTCCATGAAGATCATTTGAATGCAAAATAGTAAGTTTTTTAGTGTTTTTGTCTGCCATAATGTACTTCTCCTTATAAAAATTATGATTGAAATGATATGTATTGATACAGGTATATACGTATCTGTAAAATGCAGCATACCTTGCTATAGTAAAAACAATTGTTGCGATTGTATGAATTTTTAAAAGTATGCTGGACCTACTAGTATTTTAACATGTATTTCAAAAAAGAATGGAAAACAAAAAAAGAAAATACTCATCTGAATGATTTCAGGAGTACTTTCTTCTTGTCACTGATACGATAACTTTCTACTGCTTTCTGTATGGTTTTTGCATGCACCCATGAAGATAAGCATCTGTTTTGAATGTATGGAAAAACAGAATCCCACTGTTTTGCAAGACCAGTTGCAAAATACCAGGCAATCATCATATTCACATAGTATTCGTCAGAATCTATATCTGCAACCCATTGTAGATAAGCAGGATCAAAATCTTCATCAAGATATAGTCTCATTAGCATTCCTATACCATAACGAATCGTATAGGGTTGACTGGAATGAATCCAGTTTTCTATGTGCTTTATCAGATCTTTTGAATGTTTGGAAAAGCATTTAGGAGCAGGGAAATCACACGTTGCCCAATTATCAATAAAGGGTAGAAAACGTTCTATTTCATATAAACATATTGCATAGTCTTGAATATCACTTATCAATAGCATATGCAGATTATTTTCTTCATAGTACGTATGCGGCAAATTATTAAGAAATTCGTTAGCTTCTTGAGTACCCTGAATTGATTTTGCATATCTGCGTAATACAGGTACACGTATTCCTATGATTGTATCTTTATTGACTGAAGGCATGAGCTTACTGTGAAATTCTTTATAAGTTACATCCTGTAAATCAAATAGCTGTTTTAGTATATCATTCATAAAATTATCTTCTTCTGTCTATTCCCTTTTTCTGATAATACGACCATTTCTGTGCATACATCCTGTTATCAGCCTCTTTACATACATCTTCTATACTCTGCCATTTCTGTTCTTTGCTGAAAACAATACCATAGGAAATACTCAAAGACTTCATAAGTGATCCATTCCAATGGCTTACTGTAGTTTCAAATCTTTCCAGTAACTCATCAAAAGCATCGATATGTACGTTTAAAAGAACAGCAAATTCATCTCCACCTATTCTGTAAACCTTACCATACCCCTGAAATACTTCTTTCATACAGTCTGTGGCACCTTTGATGATTTCATCTCCTGCCGCATGACCATAGGTATCATTAGCATGTTTTAAGCCATTAAGATCCAAAGAAAGATAAATCCATTCCTGATTCAGATCTAAAGAGTGCATATCCTTTTCATAAGCACGCCTGTTATAGCATTTTGTCATTTCATCTGTATTAGAAGTGAAAAGTAATCTCTCATTTTCGTATTTTTCTTTCAAGAATTTAGAAAGAAGATAAATCATACAGCAGGAAGCCAGTGTCAGATAGACACCAACAATAATAATAGCAATGGTATTTTCTTCGCGATAGAATGCATCTTCCAGTGTAACTGCTACAATATATGATTCATGTTTACGTATCATACATCTTTCATTTTTACCATTAACAGATATATGCATATCCAAAATATTGTTATCTGATGATGGCAAAGAAATATCCAGGTCCTGTAAATTTAACCCGATCTTTTCAGAATCTGTTGCGCCTTGTATTACATTAGAAGTAGCATCTGCAACTATAATTTCCATACCATCGTATACAGGCATATCTGCAACAACTCTGGAAATCTCATTTTGTTTTAACTCTTTCAGTAAACGTTTTGGAGAAATACCTATCTGAATCATTTTAGTTTTAGATTCGTTCCACGTGATGGCATACATCATTTCTTTGGCTTCAGAAGTATTCGGTGTAACATCCTGACACATGGTAAGGTTCTTGTCTTTCAGCATAGCTTTAAAGAAAGCCATCTGTTCTCCGGAATCAAACGAGTATCCATAATATTTTGGTATAGAACCACTGTAAATTTCTCCTTTATCATTAAAAAGATGTATTTCATCTACAGAAATTAATCGTGCTATTTTCTGTAGTTCTTCTATATCACATTCCACTTCAGGTTTTGCATCAATGATATACGAGACTGCTTTAGCTCGTACAATATAGTCATCTTTTAAGGATTCAATCAGCTCTGATTCTGTAGTTTCATTGTTATCAATAACTGATACCACACGATCAAGTAATACTCTGGAAGTCATATCTGCATTTCTTTCATTCACATAATGCAGAATGCCTGTTTCCAATAGCAAAGCTACAGCTATCACAGTAAAAGCTAAGATAATCAAATTTCTCTTCTTCATACTAACATTGTATAGTAAGTTATGAGATTTAGGGGATAAAAAATACAGAGCAATTATTGGTACTTTGTAGTCTTGTCATCAATACAGTCTGCAATGACTTTTCCAATGTTCTCACTGACACAGACAGATTTAGAAGTCACTTTTTCTGTAACAACAGCTTCATGGAAAAAGAAATTGCAGTAAACCTATTAATACAGTCTGAATTTCACAGATATATTTATTTAGCGTATGATAAAACAAGAAATCCTTCTTATCTTGATGAAAAAATTATTCAATATGCTAAAACACATGCCATACAGGAAGAAAAATAAAGCAACGGTAAAATTCTAAACCGTTGCTTTATGTATTTTTGTCCAGTCATCCTGGTAAAGTACTTTCATATTGACTGTATTTTGTTTTCACAAGATCCGTATATGCTTTATAGGCTTCATCCAAAGTTTCATATTTCGTACCTGAAGTATAAGGTTTAAAGTAATTGTAATTTGGAAGATGATCAGCAATAGCAACATAGTCTCCCTGTGTTTTTTTTCTTAGAGCTGTAGTACTTTCAGCAATGTAATACCCTCCACCTTCTTTACTGACAATAACTGGGATTGTTACACCTGCACCTGCTGCATTTGTATCTACTGAAGTCCAGAAAATACAGGCTACTTTGTTAGATGGTCTCAAATCCGCAAGATACGCCCAGGTGCCATATTGTAAAAGACTGTCAGACCCCAAACCTTCCTTTACTTTCTTAGCCATATCTGAGGAAGGACATTTTGAGTCTATTTCAAAGGAGCTGTTATTTGCATACTTTTGCGGATACCCTGTAGCCTGTACAACACCATGAATATCTTCCTTAAAGTTAATATTTACAGTAGAATTATTGCTGTCCCCTGACCAGATAAACTTAATGCCGGTATCAGGTATAAACTGTACAATACATTTCCCGTTAGCACCTGGGTTACCTTCCCAGTTAATGGTATCTCCTTCACTTTTATAATGTGTGATTTCACCGATAGTAATAGGATCCATAAACTGCCATCCAGATTGCTTCTGTTTCAGTTTGACGACTTTGTCAGTATTCTTCGTATCCTCATTGACAGCTGCAGTCATGACTTCTGCATAAGCAGAACGAACATTGGCAATATCTGTAACTTCTCTGCTTTTTTCCATCTGGTTGGAAAAGACAGGAATAGAAATGGCTACAAGGACTGCAATAATAGCGACTACTATAAGCAATTCCGCCAGTGTAAATCCAGTATGTGTATGTAGAATTTGATATTTTTCAGATATATATTTCTTTTTCACGGTCTTGATTATATAGAATACACGAGAAAAAGTAAGTAATTTTATTGAAGAAAACGTACGTAACGGATATTATTTCATCTTTTTGATAAAAATTTTCCAAAAAAAGCCATAAAAAAGAAAATACCTCATGAAAGAGATATCTTCTTCAAAGACTTTTGCAAACTGTCAGTCAATAGCACGAATGCGAATTTTCCAGTTTGTTCCTGTACCTACATTATATGCACGTGCAAAGGAACCCTGGTTAATCGCTATACCCAGACGATATACAGAATTAATATACAGCAAAGGAGAACCTATTGCTACTTCAGCAAAAGAATGCTGGTAAACTACCTGATTCTGATAAACAAGCATATGTTCATGGAAAATAGAGACTTCATAGCGTTTTCCAAATTCAGGATTTAACAGATAAAAGTCATCTCTGGAAATAGATGTCCATAAAGAACCAAAACGAACATCTAAAATATCCACACAACCTGTAACACTTTTTTCTTCCTTGTTATATTCTGTTTCTACTACATCCAGTTCTACAATTTCAGAAAGTGGTAATTCTTTACCTACTTCTTCATAGCTTATTACTCCACTTGCAAGACGGGCACCTGTGTAAGCATACACATCACGTCCATGAAAGGTATAGGAAAGTTCTGTATTCTTTCTGCGGTTAACACTTTCTTCGATTTCTCTTAATGCAACAATACCACAATACTTATTCAAATGCGTTAATGTACCATTATCCGGTGTCACAATATATTGTCCCGTTGCTGTTTTAGCTACAACAGACTTTCTTGAAGTACCTACACCCGGATCCACAACAGAAACAAATACTGTTCCTTGAGGCCAGTAGTTCACTGTCTGAAATAAACGGTAACTACCTTCAAAAATATTATAAGGCGTAATGTCATGTGTCAGATTATGTAACTTCAGTTCAGGATCCACCTGTAAAGCTACACCTTCCATAGCACTGACTGCACCATCCACTAACCCAAAATCAGATTGAAAGACTAAAATCTTATTCATACTTTACCTCTATTTAGAGAAAACAACTGTATACTCTGTGCCATGATCTACATGGTAATGATTTTTAAAGCTATCCTGATTCATGGCAAAAGAAATCTTATTTACTTCATTGTTATACAGAAGTGCTTTTCCTTTTTCACTATCACCAAAGGATTTGTAATACGTGATATCTTCATCAAATAATACTTTCTCATCTTTTGTGATAACTGCATGAATGGTATCTCCATGATGAATACCAAGCTGTTCAAAATAATCCATATGCACGTTAGTCCACAGGTTGCCAAAGTTAGGATCATCAATTTCCATATACCCAGTGATCGTATTCTCTTTTACTTCAGGTTCAGAAAGATCAAACTTTCTGATATTCTCTACAGGATATGCAGGACCTACTTCTTCATAAGAAATAATGCCTGAAGCAAGTCTTGCGGCAGTGTAACCAAAAACATCTCTGCCGGCAAAGATAGCGACTCTGTCATTATCTTTATCTTTTAATCTGTTGATGGTTTCATCAATTTCTCTTACTTCTTCAATACCACTTGTCAGACTGATATGTGTTAAAGCACCATTATCCGGTGTAACAACATAATACCCATCTTTTGTTTTTGCCACACAAGCTTTTCTTGAAGTGCCAACACCTGGATCCACTACAGAAACAAAGATAGTCCCTTTTGGCCAGAAACGCATATATTGCATCAATCTGTAAGAAGCAGAATATGTATCGTACTGAGGAATCTGGTGTGTTGCATCAATGATTTCTAATGTACGATCTACAGATTTTACAACACCATACATAGAAGCAACAGCTCCTTCTGCATAAGTAAAATCAGTCTGGAATACCAGCATTGGTTTAGAATAATCTATCATAAATAACCTTCTTTCTAAAATGGATAATAAAACATCGTTTTTGTCACAGCAAAACGCATATATAAACTTAAAATCAGTACAAGTAAACTCATCAGACAAACACAATAATCTCTTAGCTGTAAAGCATTATAAGAATACCAGCTTCTTTTTTTCAGTTTTCCATAGCCTCTTAAACTCATGGCATTGGAAATTACTTCAACTCTGTCCAAAGTGGAAAAGATAAGAGGAATAATCATCTTGACCGTCATGACAAACCTTTTGGAAAACTTTTCTTTCTTGGATAACTCGATACCTCGCGCTTGTTGTGCAAGAGAAATATTTGTATAGTCCCTGATAATATCCGGAAAATATCTTAAAGTTAAGGAGAGTGTTGTACATACTTTATACGGAATTCCGATATGATTTAAAGAAGAGGCAAATTCACTGGGATTCGTAGTGAAAATAAAGATTAATCCAAGGGGAAACATGGAAAAGTACTTTAAAGTCTTAATAACCAGGTAGTATAAAGTCTCCTGTGTAACCACATAATAGGAATTAAACTGAAACAGTATATGCCTTGAACCATAGATTTCCGTACCATACTCAGGAGCTAACAGATAGGTAAGAACCAGATTGATCACCAGAAAAACCAAAACATAATATAAAACCAATCTGATCTGTTTAAACTGAATTTTAGCTACTTTAAACCCTATCAAAGAAATAATGAGTGTCAGTAGCATAATACGATAATCGTATGTCAGCATTACCGCAAAAGATAACAGTAGAAAGCTCACCAGTTTCGTAAGGCCAGACAAACGATGAACAAACGTATCTAACTGTGAGTAGGAAAACATTTTTATTTTCATACCTGATGTCCCCTTTCATGTTGAATAAAGGTATCGATAAACGCAATACGTTCTTGAATACCTGCTTTATCTGCAAGGGTGGACAGACTGGTCTTCTTCAGATTTGCATGGTTGATCAGCTCTTCATTACCTAAAACTTCACTTGGTGTCTGATCCGCAATCTTTTTACCATCTGTCAGAACAACACTGCGTGTAGTATATTCCAGCATCAGATGCATATCATGCGTAATCATTACAATGGCAATTCCCATAGCATTCAGACTCTTCAAAAACTCCATAATTTCAGAATATCTTCTATAATCCTGTCCTGCAGTTGGTTCATCAAGAATAATCATTTTAGGTTCCAGTGCAAGAATACATGCAATAGTAACTCGCTTTTTCTGACCAAAACTCAAAGCAGAAACAGGCCAGTTTCTGAAAGGATATAAGCCACAAATCTGAAGAATATGCTCTACCCTTTCTTTAATTTCTTCTTCTGGAACATTTCTGTTTCTTAATCCCATGGCCACTTCATCATAAATCATGGTATTACATATCATCTGGTTTGGATTCTGTAAGACAAATCCGATACGATCTGCTCTTTCTTTCACAGAAAGCTCAGACATGTCTTCACCTTCAAACAGTAAACTTCCCTCATCTGCTTTTTCAAATGCACAAATACATTTACAAAGAGTAGATTTTCCCGCACCATTTTTACCTACCACGGAAATCATTTCACCTTCATGCACATCTAAAGAAACATGATCCAGAACAGGTTTTACCCCATCATAGGAAAAACTGAGATCTTTTACGGTTAATAATGGTTTTAAAGATGGTTTTTCCATCTCTGCCTTATTATTTGTATACCACTGTACGAGTTTCTCTTTCTGGTCTTTAAGATCATAATTAGTATCATCAGCAAGATTTTTCACTTTAGCAAGATTTACCCCGGCATATTTCATCGCCTGAATATAGAGAGGTAATCTTATACCGTTATCTTCAAGTAATGTAGTTTGAAATAGTTCTTCCGGTTTGCAATCAGCCAGTATTTCGCCATTATTGATTAATACAATACGATCTACAGGACGATGCAGTACGTCCTCTAAACGATGTTCAATAATAACAATTGTTTTATGTTGTTGTTTGTTGATTTCGTCAATCAATTCAATCACCAGTTTACCTGTTGCAGGATCAAGATTTGCCAGAGGTTCATCAAAAAGAAGAACTGGTGCTTCATCTACCATAACTCCAGCCATACATACATCCTGTTTCTGACCACCAGATAGTTCTAAAGGAGAATGTTGTAAGAATTCTCCCATTCCTACAAGCCTTGCCACTTTTTCTACTATCTCATGCATGCGTGAAGTCTCTACTGCATCATTCTCCAATGCAAAAGCAATATCTTCACCTACATTTAATCCTACAAATTGGGAATCAGCATCCTGCATGACGGTACCTACCAGCTGACTGGAAGAAAAGATATTCAGTTTTTCACTGTCTTTATCTGTAATAAATAATTTTCCTTCTTTTTTACCAGGATAAGCAAAGGGGATCAGCCCGTTAATACAGTGTCCTAGTGTAGACTTCCCACTGCCACTAGGCCCCACAATCAGCACTTTTTCTCCTTCTTTTATTTCCAGGTTGATATGATGTAAGGTAGGCTTTTTCTGTGATTTGTATTGAAACGAAAAATCATTAAATGCAATCATTGTTTTCATTCAAAAGTCCTCAAAAAACGAAAAAAACCTGCATACTCATGCATACGTATGATAGCAGGTTCTCTTTCTTATTATTCCTGATCCAAAGAACCGGTCTTTGTACGTGTTTTGGAATATGCTGCAGCAAGTAACAGGCATACTACGATGGAGGAAACACCATCAGCAATAAAACTTGTTACACCCTGTAAAAATACTTTTTTTGCAGGTTCAGCATAAATAAGAATATCCAGACATGGAGCAACCAGCATCCATGCAACAGCATTACCGATTACATTGATTACAATAATGGTTAAGATAGTCTTCTTGTTGAATTCTCCTTCTTCCAGTTTTGTATAGTAGAATGCTAAACCGGCAATCAGTCCGGATACAGCAGAAGCTACTACCCAGCTCCACCATGGAGAGCCATAGAAGATAAAGTCATTCAATGTATGACCAAAACCTGCAATCAGACAACCAGCAACAGGTCCGAATAAGCATCCAAAGAATGCAGAGACGCCATATGCCAACTGGAAATTTGTTTCCGGAATTGGACTAGGTATTTTAACGTAAGCGAATAAGACAAAGAATAAAGCAGCACCTAAAGCTGTAGCTACCATTGTCTTTGTAGAAAATAAACTTTTCTTTTCCATAAGATTAATCCCCTTTCTTACGCCCACTAGTATAGTACAGATTATCGATAAAGGCCAACCAGCACTTATGAAATTCCATGATTTTTTCACAAAACTGCTTTTTGTATACAAAGCCGTCAAATACATGTTACATACAATACATTTTTTTATCTGTCATAATGAGTTGCAGGTAAACACTATGAAAAACAATACAAAAGGATTTACACTTGCCGAATTATTAAGTGTTGTGGCAATTATTGCTGTTTTAACAGCTATATGCATTCCAATTTTTTCTACACAGATGGAAAAATCCAGAGAATCTGCGGATGCTGCAAATATACGCAGTCAATATGCAGAAGTTATGACAGATGCTAATACAGGTTCAAGTCAGACTTATGATAAGATTGTTTTACAACAGAAAAAGCCTGGCTGGCAAAATATTACCATCAAAGACAGTCTTTCTTCTCTTGGTACATTAATTGGAGAACCTGGCAATAGAGCATGGGTGGAATATCATTCTGATACACAAACTGTTTCTATTCATTTTGATACATCAGATACTTCAGCCGATGAAAACAACAGAATGAATTTTCTCCCTGAATCCATGAACAGCTGGAAAAACAATAATGCTTCCATAGTAAACGGAAAAGCTACATTAACTTTTTTACTTCCAAAGACTCTCTAATAAGAATTGGAGGAGATAATAATACACATAGAATCAATCTGGAAGCAGGAAAGAAATATACACTCAGCATAGTTATGGATTCCATTACAACACCTGTCATTCTTAAATTAACTAACAGAAACGGCAATAACACGTATATGACACAAAGTATCAGTACCTCCGGCGCCCTTAATTTTGATTACACACATGAAACAGGCAGAGATAATGATGTACGTATCTCTTTAACCATACCAAAAAATGCTTCTGTACCTGGATCTGCAGTGATTACTTCAGTTTCTTTATTTGAAGTGAAATAATCTCTCATTTACAATAAAAAGACTAACTGTACATGTATGACTGTACAACAGTTAGTCTTTTATCTTACTTCTTTTTAGAATCTTCGTATCTGTAATCTCGGTTCCAGTACAAATAATAATTTCTTATAGAAAATGCAATGCATGTAAGTAAAGCAGCACCAAACCCGATCCAGCCTTCTTTTTTTGCAAACCAGTCTCCATTAGTAATAAGAAAGAAAACAAAGAGAATACTATATGATAAACAGATTCTGAAAATACGTATCCATTTCTTTCGACCATGAGCATACTCCCCTTCATGTTCCAGCATGTCTTTCCTTGTACAGTGTATCACTGAGACTGGAATTCCCCTGACAGTTTCGAAAAAGCGCTCAGCAGTATATGGAACTCCATCCAGTAAAAACTCTGGGTACATACTCTCTTTGGTAATTACAATTTCTTTGTCTGTCTCCATGGCATAAGCATATAACGCATTCAGAAAACTGTATTTATCTGTAATTTCTACATCTGGCATAAACGTAAAGGTACGCTGGTGGTCATATTCAACAACATCTTTATAATCATCAATCCAGGATGAGAAAAAGTGAGAGGGTTCTTCATTCATAACAGACAAACATTTATCTACATCTATATCCTGTACTGAGGGATATTTTTCATGAATCTCTTCACACATCTGTAATGCATACTTTGTCTCTTCCAGTTTCAATTTCAATAATGCCTGCTGGCTTTTGAGAGAATCAGATAAAGATTTCTCCTGTGACAGAATATGCCTGATTTCTTCTACAGGCATGTCTATCATGCGAAACATTTTAATCAGCTTCAGTCTCTGTACATCCTTTTCTGTATACTCTCTGTAACCGTTCTCTGAATTCCTTGACGGTGTAATCAGACCATGCTTTTCATAAAAACGAATGTTCTGACTGGAAATATCAGTTAACTTTTCAACTTCTTTGATATTCATCATACTACACTCCTTTAACACTATGGATTCTAAAGGTTACACAAAGTATAAGGTCAAGTCTTTAAGAGAAAAAAACAAAAAAACTAGCAATAGATGTGTTATGCGAATGTTCCATTATATCTTCAGTGTATCAATACAAATTACAGTTTATTTCTTATCTTCCATATATGCCTTCATAAATCTTAAGAATATGAGAATCACTACTACAGGCAGACATAAATACCACACAATAAATACTGGATGAATATCATGATATACTTCACCCAATATATTCTGAATGTAGGCTTTTGCATTAGTAATCCATAAGATGGCACATAAGCCATAGAGAATATATCGTTTCTTCATACTCTTCTCCCTTCTTTCATCAGCCAGTGTGTGAAACAATACATAAGAAATAGTAAATAACTCTACACTTATTGTAAGGTACCTTTCTGAAAGAAGCTATGAATTCATTTGAAAATCATACAAAAAAAAACGGCTGACATATGGAACATGTCATACCGTTTTATACATAATCTGGATTTTACTTAATTTCGTTTGCAACGATTTCAGCTGTATGGTAACCATAACCTAAAGCCTGGTCAAAACCATTACCATATGTTTTTCCATCTTTTTCTTCGATGGAACCTGCAACATCACCTGCAGCATATAAGCCTTTAATTGCATTACCTTCTTTATTAATAACATGTGTGTCTGTATCTGTTACAAGACCACCTGTTGTCAGGTATAAAGTAGGAATAACACGTGTTACCCAAATACCATCTCTTGTTTCGATATATGGTACTACCTTACGACCAAATTCATTTGGTTCACCTGCTAATGCATGAGCGTTATTCGCATCAATAGCTGCCTGAAGATTATCTAATCCTAAAGCATTTGCTGCTTCTTCAACAGAATCATAATGAGTTGTAGCTTCTCTTTCGAAAATGGATTTGTAGCTGAATCCATACGCATCGAAGTCTTTAGTTTTTTCAGCTGCTTCATCATCATAAATGTAGTAGAATTCACCACCATTAGCTTCATCCATCATAGCTTTACTTAATACTGTATGGTTACTTGCAGTGATATTACCAAATTCATCACCTGTAGCATTGACCATGATACCAGGTGTAGATGTATGCATGAACGCTAATTCATAGTTTGTTCCATATTCACTCATAAACATGCCTAAGAATCTGCCCATACATTCAATATCTGCACCGATTTCCTGTGCCATTAAAATACCATCACCTGTAGAACCAGGAACGCAGTTCACCTGCATACCAGCATATTCAGGATAGTATTCATCAAACATTTCCTGATTAGCACCAAAGCCACCTGTAGCAAGAACCACCGCTTTAGCTGTTACATTGTAAGTAGTACCGTCTTTACCTTCAGCAACAACACCAGTAACTTTACCATCAGCATCTGTAGTCAGGGATGTGACTGGAGTACTGTAGTGTACATCAGCACCTAATTTTTCCATTCTCTGTGCTAAAAGCATTGCTGCATATCCTGCACCACCCTGATAACAACCAGGAGCAAGATATGGTGTTAATCCATAAGATAATCCACCTTCATAGTTACCCATGGATGCAAAACCAACACCAATTTCCTTGAACCAGTCAACAACTTTACCAGCATTTTCCAGCATTACTTTCTGATATGGCTGTTCACCATTGAAACGGTCATATTCAGGATTGATCAGATTTTTGAAAACAGGCAGTAATAATTCCATATTCCAGCTAGGGTTATTCTGTTCATCACCTAATGCATAATTAGCAACAGATTCAGAATAAGAGTTCATAATTCCAGAATATGTTGTTGGCATACTTCCACCAGGAATTTCATTCTTTTCAAACACGCCTACATTCAGGCCTTTTTCAGCTAAACGAGTAGCAGCGACTAAACCAGCATTACCAGCACCTACAACTACTACGTCATAGGATACATCCTGTGTGGATTCTACAACTTCTGTTTTTACTTCCTTAGAGAAAGCAGTTACAGATCCACCAGCTTCTTCAATAGCAAGTTTAACAGCCTGTTTTACTGCATTACTTGTAACAGTAGCTCCGGAAACAGCGTCTACTTCCAGGCTCTGGTTAGCAAGAATTCTTGCAGGAATACGAGCAGCGGCATAGTTACCAATGCCCATAGTTTCTTCGTGGCTTGTTGTAGAACAACTGATGATAGCACCATCTTTGAACTGAGTAGTTACATATACCCAGTCTTCATGACCCATGGCTTTTGTAGTGTACTTACCATCTTTTACTGTGGCAGTTTCTTCTGCAGAATCCTTACCTTTTGCAGAACTTAAAGCCTCGGCATATGCATTCTTTACAGCATCGCTTGTAAATGTTGCACCACTGACACCTTCAATATCCTCTCCGTTTGCTTTCAGAATGTTTTCCTTTAATGTATCAATTGCAGCACCACCGACGTTGGGTGTTTCATCGTCTGCTGTAATTTCAACATCTGTGATTTCTGTGTCGCTCACTGTCAGTTTTACAGTAACATCGCCACCGAATCCTTTGCTTGTTGCTTCATACTCACCAGCTGTATACTTTCCGGATGTATTACCGGAAGTACCACAGGAAGTCAGCACAAGCATAAGGCATAAAGAACCAATTAATTTCTTCATTTCCTTTTCCCTCCGTGATACTTATAGTCTACATTATCAAGTGAATTGATGAACAAGGCCTATTTTGCTCTTTTTTTCACAGGTATCACAAGTTCAACCACGTTCACTTTTTCACAATTTTCATCACTGAAAGAAGTGACAAGTCTTGTAAACGGTTGCATTTTGATACAATACTCTGGAAATTTCACAAGTGAAAGATTTATCAAACTCTCAAGCAGCTTGAGACTTACCGTATTTTTATATATGGTCACTATAGAAATAGCCTTCCCCGGTTCTATTATCTGCAGATTTTCACTCTTATAATCAATACGTTCATAAAAATTATCTTTAGAAGCCATTAAACAGAAATAATGATTCTGAATATGCCCCTCTTCATACTCCAGTACAAGACTGGACTGTGTGTAAAAGAGATTAGAATACCATAAAGAAACAGAAGTACTGTCTTCTTTTATAAATTCCGTAATATTTCTTGGATTTCTTCCAAGAGAATACCTGAAGATTTTATCCATATCTGTCAGTATTGGAACATCCTGTTGCAATAATGCTCTTTGAATAAGTGATTTATCGGTATCTAACTGCCGCTGCTGATTCATAAGTTTTCTCATCTGAGTATTCACTTTTTCTTCCTGAGCATTTAATTTTTCCAGAATTTCAATAAGATTGGATTTCTGATAGACATAATTACTCTCTTTTAACGGAAAACCAATATTTCTGTTTTTGATGATAGTCCCTAATATTTGAAATCCATAATCATCAAAATATCGATATCCATTTTCATCTCTTACACATGGTAATATACCCATATCCACGTATCCATGAATTGCCTGTGACGAAATTTTATAGACCTTGGCCAGTTGTCCTACTGTATATCTCATACTATCCTTCTCCTGAATTTTTTCCCTAAATTTGAAATGAACCTTCCCCTTCAATTGGTCACTTGTAAGAAAAATCACAAATAAACATTAAAGAGAAAATCATTCAAGTATCAGAATGATTTTAAGAATGTCTGTTCAATCCTTTATTACTATAATGGTAACACACTATGCATATTTAACACTTCAATTACTTCAAAAAAAATAAAAGTCTGCTGGTAATACCCAGCAGGCTAACATATTTGTTATAAAAACCAATCTTTGCCAAAAGTGCTTTTTAAAAGATATATTCTTTTACTTCTGCATTCTGAATACCAAATGCTGCAAATTCCTGATTACTCATATCCTGAAAATAAGATTCTACAATTCTGGCTATACCATTGTGTGCCACAAGAAGATAGGTTTTATCTGGTTCTTTCTTAAGGTCATCCAGAAGATTATATACTCTCTGCCCTGCTTTCATCATAGATTCCCCACCATCAAAAGTATCTGTGAAATTCTCTTTTGCTTTTTTAAATGCTTCTCCATTTCTTGCAGTACCTTCCCATTTACCGAAATTCTGCTCAATCAGCCGTTGCTCTATCTTGACTGGAACATTAAGAATCTTCGAAATCTCCATAGCGGTATCATATGCTCTGGATAATGGAGAAGTAAGAATCTCATCAATATGTATTTCTCCTCTGTCCACCTTTTCCTTTAAGATTCTGCCAGTATTTTCAGCCTGTTTATGACCTTGCGGTGTTAATGGACTGTCTGTTACTCCGCATATTTTATTTTCAACATTCCATAACGTCTGCCCATGTCGCACAAAGTAAAATTTTCCCATACCAAACACACTCCTGATAGATCATATTCTTAGTTAACAGGATTTTTCTCAAGGAATCAATGACAGATTATTTATAAGACTCTGGACAAGCTTTTGCCTCAACTAAAATATCCTGTTCATAAGCTTTTTTGCCATGGACTGTTATGATGAATGACATAAGGGATACCATGTATATTTCTTCTATCTGAAACAATGCCTATATGATTTTTAAAGACAACAATATCCCCACCCTGCCACGAGGTAATATCTGTCACATCCGTAGTAAGACTACATGCATGATTTTCAAAATAAACATATAAATTCTTTACTCTTCTGAAATCAATATTTTTGTCGGGTGTATCAATGGAATACTTTTCTGAATGATTCAGTACATCTTCAGCCACAAGTTCTTGTAAATCATATCCGCTGTTTTTCAAAGCAAAAGCTACTACATCAGTACAAACTCCATGACCATCATCAGGATACCCACTGTCATAATATTTGCTGGCATATTCCGGACATGTCTGTATATATTCCAGAGCAGAAGTCAGAATATCTATCTGATCATCCATACCATCTGTATCTTTATCCAGAGAACTATGATATTGTTCAATGCAATCTCCATTCCACTTATCTTCAGGTCTTTTTGCAGAAGTGTTCTGATAATGCGAAAGAATACAAACTGTTATACCTGCAGTCATTATACATATACTGAATAGTATTCTTTTCAATCTTTTATGCATATGTTCCTCCCTATGAAATATATATTATATTTCTGGAAAATGATCTTTTAATTGTTCAACATTAGACATAAGAACATAAAAAACTCTGCCATAATAGTCGTTATCGACAATTCTTCCATGATCCAGCACATGTACTTCACTGCTATCTTTTCTTACAAAAGAAAAACTGACATAATCATTGGAGTGCCCATGATCAGCATTAATCTGTTGCCAGATACTTTCTTCCACCCTGTTCTGATCTTTTTGAGAAACAAGATTTCGGAAGCTTCTGTCTGTATATTCGAAAAAATCTTTCATACTCGAACATCCAGCAAGTCGCAGCATCTCATCATTAGCAAACAGCAAAGTATCATCATAAGGGTCTGCTTTATAGATAAGAAAAGCACCAGGAAGATTGTCTGATACATCCTTCAAAGCAAATCCCAACTGTGTTCTGATTTCATGATTCTCTGCAGTAAATGCATGCAGACCATTCTTTCCATTCAGTTTTACCTGATAAAGCGCACTATCAGCACATCTCATTAATTCCTGTCGGGTTGTCGCATGTGTTGGATATTCCGCATAACCAAGAGAAATCGTAAATGGATGAGATTCCTCTTTATACACAAAATATTTCGGCTCCACCACGAATTTTACCAGAGTTTCTTTAACAGATGCACACGTTTCATGCGGTAATAACAAACAGAATTCATCCCCGCCATTTCTTCCGATAACAACCTCTGATGAAAAAACATTTTTCATACAGTCTGCCAGATTTTGTAATGCATTATCTCCGGACGGATGACCATACATATCGTTGATAAATTTAAAATTATCAATATCCAGTTCTGCCACTACAAAGGTACTGTTTTTGTTCTTTTTTATAAAAGTATCTACCTGTTTATCAAAACCGGAACGATTATAAATATTCGTCAGTTTATCTGTCTGAGACAATCTGCTTAATATCATTTTCTTTTCATGCAAAATATAGATAGTAACACCTAATAAAGAAAGTAAAATCGCAAAAGGTACTCCACTGCACCATAATTTAAAGAGTAAGTCAGTATTTTTCCATCCACCGACTGGTGCAACATCCAGTTTCCAGGTGTCTCCCTGGAATTCAAATGCAGCAGAAACAGGATCTTTCAGAGTATCTGATGATCCATACACATATACATAGTCAGTTCCCCATGGAGATACTGTTTTCTTTAAAGAATATGCATATCCAAAAGCCTGTAAGGATTCTACGGATTCAGAGAATATATCTGGAACTCTGATAATAACGATTGTAAATCCCCAGAACTTTTTCTGACCGTTTTCCTCAAGAAAAACAGGATTACGTATCACTATACCACTTCCACCCTGTTTCAAAGAAAAAGGTCCTTGTAATACAGCGGTATCATTATCTACAGCATATTGTGTATATTTTTTCCTTGCATCATCATGCAAAAGATCTATCTTTCCTGCCTGATTACCTTCTTCTGGATAAATGTTAGTTACGACACCTTCAGGTGCTATCTGAATACTCTCAATGTTATCAGAAAATAGATTAGCTGCTACATCATAAAATTTATCACATTGTCCATCTTCACTGATAATGATCTGTTCAAGACTATCAGTAATAGCCATACCTGCATTAAGATTATGCATAATCTGATTGGAATATGTACGTGCGTTTAATTCACATTTTTCTTTCTGTACTGACAAATCTTTCAGCTGAACTTTATTGATGAATACTTTAAGGAATAAACATCCAGTGCACATTTCTACCAGGAATAAAGTTATTGTCTTTTTAGAAAAATCAAATTTTGTTTTTTTCATATGCCCCACACTTCTTTCATCATAAAATCAAAACAAACTGTTTTTTAGCGAAAAGCATAGTTCATTTTAATCTGTTTATCAGTATGCGCAATACGATTTTTTGAAAAAAAGTTAAAGTTTCATCAAAAGATACAGAATTAAACAGACGTACAAATACACATCATCAGTAACAAAGTGTCACTATTTTTTTAATCACTTTTTCAAAAAAGGAAAAAAAAGAACGTATAGATTATTTCCATACGCTCTATCTCACATTTCATATTAATTTTTGAATTCTACAAACTGGAAGTTATCGATTTCCTTGCAATAGAAAACAACATTCTGATTTACTCACTATTTCGCAATTACTATTTTCAAAGTGATATCCCCATTTGACAAAAGTTCTGTCACATCACCTTCCGGAATATTCATTTTCCCCAGTCTGGTATATGTCCATGAATTTGATCCATAAAATACCACAATTTTATTTCCATCGTATAGAACTATATCTCCATTATGAGTAGTTATCTGCTCATCATCTCTTGTATAGTTTTTTCCAAGCGAGCCAAACTGTTCATTGTCACTATACATAGACATCTGCACTATGATATCTCCTTTGACAGCTTCTTCCATAAGTTCTTTGACAGATTGATTGTCTTCCCATATAACTGGAATTTCAGTGTTATTAAAATACAACATCATATTTTCTTCCTTATCATCGATTGCCGATTTGTCGGTAATTTCTGTTTCCTCTAAATCACCGGTTGAAATTTGAGATTCAGTACAAGTGTCAATTATCTCTTCTGGTATATGATTTCCAAATGATACACTTCTTTTTTCTATACATCCTGCAAGGCAAAATAAAGCCAGCATATACAGACTAAATAATAATATTCTTTTCAACCTTATAAATTCCTTCCAAGTTCATAGGCTTTCTTCATTATATCCACATGATCTATAGCTGTATTGGCTTCAGCAATTCCACCACCACTAACCAAACCTTTTAAGGATGCCTTTTCAAAACAGTCTACCCAGCCTTGCAGACCATTATAGGCTTTTTCAAATGCACTTTCATCATTCTCAGCGGCAGTTGCAATCATATAAATATCTCTGAATGAATAATCTG
>CAKVIS010000021.1 GCA_934754415.1 uncultured Bulleidia sp. | reverse complement strand
TCAGAGTTATATGGAAAGACACAATCTCTGATGTGTTTTAGAAACAATTCCGGGATGGTAACGGTTGAAACACCTGCTAAACAGGTTAAGACTTATTACAATCTTTTAGGAGTGGAGGTGCCGTCACACGTGGAAGTAGAACACTTTCAAAAAGATGTTTTAGGTCTTCCGATGTAGTTCTACTTTTGCGAAAATCTAAGGCTCAATATCTCCTGCATTGAGGGCACTTGCAAGGACAGCCATGATATTTCTGGCATTGGCCATATCCACCGCTCTTCTGCTTTTTTCAAGTTTTGAGGTGAAGAGGGGAATGGAAATAGCTGTAAGTAAAGCAATGATGGAAATGAGGTTATATGTTAAAATCTATAGGAAATTACATGGAAAGGAAAAAGTGTATGAAAGCAGTTATTTCAGTAGTAGGGAAAGACAGACCTGGCATCCTGGCTTTTGTTGCCACAAAATGTGCCGATAAGCAAATCAATATTGTGGATGTCACTCAGAAGGTTTTACAGGGATTATTTACAATGATCATGATTGTGGAAGTGCCTGAAGAAGTGAAGATACAGGATATTTCAGAGGAATTCGGTGCTTTTGGTAAAGCAGAAGGATTGGACATGCATGTTATGGCAGAAGATTTTTTCAATGCCATGCATTCTATTTGAGGTAAAGTATGTTGAATACATTCAGTGATAACATATTGGAAACTATCCGCATGATTGAAGAAGAAAATCTGGATATCCGTACGATTACCATGGGTATCAATCTTCTGGATTGTGCAGACAGTGATATAGACGTTTCCTGTGAAAAAATCTATTGCAAGATTACCACCAGAGCAAAAGATCTTGTGAAAGTGGCTAAGGAGATTCAGGGGGAATACGGAATTCCTATTATCAATCAGAGAATTACCGTGACACCAATTTCTTTGCTGGTCAATGTATCAGGAGGAGATCCTGTAAAATATGCCCTGACTTTGGACAAGGCAGCCAAAGCTGTAGGAGCTTCTTTTATCGGAGGATATTCTGCACTGGTACAGAAAGGTATGACACCTGCAGATGAATCTCTGATTCGTTCCATTCCACAAGCTCTTGCATGCACAGACCTTGTCTGTTCTTCAGTCAATGTAGGTTCTACAAAAGCAGGTATTAATATGGATGCTGTAAAACTGATGGGACAGATTGTCAGAGAATGTGCTGAAAAAACACAGGAGAATAACTGTTTTGGAGCAGCCAAGCTTGTGGTGTTCTGTAATGCAGTAGAAGATAATCCATTTATGGCAGGTGGATTCCATGGTGTAACTGAACCAGATGTGGTTATTAATACAGGTGTTTCAGGACCTGGTGTTGTAAGAGAAGCTGTAAGAAAAGCAGGTAAGTCCGCTTCCATGAATGAGATTGCGGAAATCATTAAGAAAACAGCTTTCAAGATTACAAGAATGGGACAGCTGGTAGGAAGCGAAGCTGCAAGAAGACTGGGTGTACCGTTTGGTATTGTGGATCTTTCTCTTGCTCCAACTCCTGCAGTTGGTGACTCTGTTGCACAGATTCTGGAAGAGATTGGTCTGGATGAGTGTGGAGGACCTGGAACTACAGCATGTCTTGCCATGTTAAATGATGCTGTGAAAAAAGGCGGCGTGATGGCCAGCAGTTCCGTAGGAGGACTCAGCGGTGCCTTTATTCCTGTCAGTGAAGATGCCGGCATGATTGCTGCAGCAGAAAAAGGTGTATTAACACTTGAAAAGCTTGAAGCAATGACCTGTGTATGTTCTGTAGGTCTGGATATGATTATTATTCCTGGGGATACTACAGCAGAAACCATTTCCGCAATTATTGCTGATGAAGCTGCTATTGGTATGGTGAATACAAAAACAACAGCCTGCAGACTGATTCCGGCTATTGGTAAGGAAGCAGGAGAAAAACTGGTGTTTGGAGGATTACTTGGAGAAGGGCCTATTATGCCTGTTAAGATGATCAAACCGGACGTGATGGTAAATCGCGGTGGTAAGATTCCTGCACCTATGCATTCTTTGAAGAATTAATCCTATGATTATCAATACGGGTATGAGAACGGACATTCCTGCCTTTTATGCTGAATGGTTTGCCAACAGATTAAAAGAAGGGTATGTATATGTCAGAAATCCGTTCCATCCTCAAAGTATTACAAAGTATATACTGGATGAAGAGGTGGTGGATTGCATAGGGTTCTGTACAAAAAATCCATCACCGATGTTCAGATATATGGATCTTCTGAAGGGGTATGGGCAATACTGGTTTGTGACCATTACCCCTTATGGAAAAGATATTGAGCCTCATGTGAAAGATAAACATGTACTATTGGACAACTTTAAGCAGTTGTCCAATATTGTTGGTAAGGACAATATCGGATTACGTTACGATCCCGTCTTCCTTACTGAAAAGTACAATGTGGACTATCATCTGCGTGCTTTTGAAACTATCGTGTCTTCTCTTGAAGGGTATACACATACCTGTGTAATCAGTTTTATTGACCTGTATGCCAAGGTGATGAAAAACTTTCCTGAAGTAAAGGAAGTTACTGTTGAAGAACAGCTGTATCTTGGAAAACAGATGATTCAGATTGCACAAAAATACGGGATGGTCTTAAAGCCATGTGCTGAAGGGAATCTTTTAAAACCCTATGGTGCTGATACAGATGGCTGTATGACAAAAGAAGTATATGAAAAAGCTGTTGGTTGCAGGATGAAGTTTCCTTCCATCAGTGATAACAGAAGCACATGTCATTGTTTTATCACTGCAGATATAGGTGCCTATAACAGTTGTATGCATTTATGCAGATACTGTTATGCTAACTACAGTAAAGCACTTGTACAGCAAAATTACGCACAACATGATCCGACTTCTCCTTTATTAATTGGGCATGTCCATGAAGGAGATACGATACATACAGTAAAACAGCAAAGCTGGAAACAGTGGCAGTTATCTTTGTTCTGAAAAGAGGTAAAGAGTATGAGTACATTTGTATTACATCAGGGTTCCTGTGTGAATGAACGTGTGGACTGCATAGTAAATGCGGCTAACAGGTATTTACAGGCAGGAGGTGGCGTATGTGGTGCCATCTTTTCCAAAGCTGGGCACAGGGAATTACAGAAGGCATGTGATGGCTTTGATATACCTTTAAAGGATGGTCAGGCGGTTTTGACACCATCCTTTCATCTTTCTAACTGTAAAGCTATTATTCATGCAGTGGGACCGAATTTTTCGTTGACGCCTTCAGCATATCAGGCATTATATGATGCCTATTATTCTGCATTACTTGTCATGAAAGACAATGACTTTCACAGTGTTGCCTTTCCTTTGATCAGCTCTGGTATTTTTGGAGGAAATCTTCACCATCCATCACGTATATCCTATACATATGCCAGGCGTGCATATGATGACTTTGTCAAAGCATATCCTGCATATTCTGTGGAGATGCGTATATGTGCCTTTTCTGAATCGGAATATAATGAAATTGTTCAAGGAGAATAAGCTATGGATCTTTCAGAAAAAAATATATTGATTGTGTATACAGGCGGTACGATTGGTATGAGTACCACACCACAGGGATATGCACCGGAATTGCATGTCTTTTTGGAAAATGTGCATAAGATTGAGGAATTACACAGACCTACCATGCCAAAGTGGCAGATTATCTGTATGAATCCCTTACTGGATTCCAGCAATGTGGCAGTGCATGAATGGAATGAGATTGCACAGGTCATTGCGGATAATTACGATGCCTATGACGGATTTGTAATTCTGCATGGTACAGATACTATGGCATATACAGCCTCTGCTTTATCTTTCATGCTGGAAAATCTGTCCAAACCAGTGGTGTTTACAGGCAGTCAGATTCCATTATGTGAAATAAGAAATGATGCCAGAGATAATCTGATTACTTCTATTATTATTGCTGCAGATGACAGAGTTCATGAAGTGTGTCTGTATTTTGGGGGAAAGTTATTAAGAGGTAACAGAGCCATCAAGTTCAGTGCTTCTGATCTGATAGCCTTTATGTCTCCTAACTATCCATCACTTGCAGAAGTTGGTATTTCTATCACTTTTAATGAAGCAGCTTTACTTCCTGCTGCTACTGAACCGTTTCATCTGCAGAAACTGGAAGAATTGCCTATAGGGGTTATCAAAGTATTCCCGGGTATTCAGTTTCATGCGTTTGAATCCATTATGGTATACACATTAAAAGCAGTGGTTATTGAAACTTTTGGATCCGGTAATATTCCTGCCAATATGGGCTCCTTATTGCCGGTTATCAAAAAAGCCTTTGACCATGGCACTATTGTGACTGTCTGTTCACAATGTCCTCATGGTACAGTTTCTTTAGGCACCTATGAAACAAGCTCAAAATTAAAAGAGGCAGGAGCTATTTCTGGTCTGGATATGACTACTGAGGCGGCCATTGCTAAATTGTATTATCTGTTCTCCTGCAAGAAATCTTCAGAAGAAATTAAAAAAGAGATGGAAATCAATCTCAGAGGAGAAATCTCTCAGTAATCTTGTGATTGACTAAATATTTAAAATCACAATAATAGATCTTATTGGGAGATGGAAATATGGGGAAACCAGATAGAAAAACAGAAATTTTACAGGTGACAATGCGGATTATCAGTGAATCCGGACTGGATGCTTTTTCTATGAAAAAGGTGACAGAACGGATGGGAGTTGCTGAATCTTTATTGTATAAGTATTATCCGACAAAAGAAATATTGTTGTATTCTGCTTTTGAAAGTGTGCATGAAGAAATAGGTTCTCTTTTTGATGATGTAGAAATTCCAACTGTTTCAAATAAAGAAGAGATTCTTGAGTATGCCTATACATTATGGAAAAGGTATTTTCTTTTTCTTGTGGATAATGATTATAAAACACTCTTCTATTTTGCATATCGTGATTCTTCCTATATGCGCAATATTGGAAGACTGGATGAAGAGTTACGGCTTACATATTTCAGAAGTTTTGTGTCATTTGTATATGCTGTGGAAAACGTACTGCATGTAAATGTGAAGATATCTTCTACGATATTATGGACATATCTTCTGGATGCCTCAGGCACTTTTGCAAAACGTGTGATTCGTAAAGATATCCAGTTAAATGAAGATACGGTTCAACAGTTATGGCAGTTATGTGCTTATGGTCTGTCTGGATTGATTCAGGAGGAAAAATGAAACAAACAAAATCTGTTCAGGATATGAGTACCGGCAGTATTCCTAGATTACTGGCATCTCTTGCCATACCTGCTGTGATTGCTCAGATCGTCAATCTGCTCTATAACATTGTAGACAGAATGTATATCGGTCATATTGCCGGTATCGGTGCCTCTGCTTTAACAGGGGTAGGGTTATTCACACCTATTTTAATGCTGATAAATGCATTTGCCATGCTGGCAGGTGCAGGTGGTGCACCACTTGCAGCTATCCACATGGGTAAAAAAGAGAATGAGAAAGCTGAAAAAGTTATGGGTAACTGTTTCGGGCTGCTGATGATACTGACAGTGGTGCTGACTATTGTGATGTATATTTTCGTGCCTCAGTTATTAACTCTTTTTGGGGCAAGTGAAGCTACATTGCCATATGGCGTTTCCTATGCACGTATCTATATTCTTGGAACAGTCTGTGTGATGACAGTGATGGGAATGAATCCGTTTATTACCACACAGGGTTTTGCCAAGATTTCTATGATGACTACAGTTATTGGTGCTGTGATTAATATCCTACTGGACCCGATTTTTATCTTTGGCTTGCATATGGGTGTATCCGGTGCAGCTGTTGCTACAGTATTGTCTCAGGCTGTAGGTGCTTTATGGATTTTGAGATTCTTAACAGGAAAAGAAACTGTACTGAAGCTGAAAGTACAGAATATACGTCTTGAAAAAAATATTATCGTGCCTTGTGTAAGTCTTGGGGTTTCTACCTTTGTGATGTTATCTACAGAAAGCTTACTGTCCATAGCCTTTACTTCTTCTTTATCCAGATTTGGCGGAGATGTGGCGGTTGGTGCCATGACCATTATTACCAGTGTCTCTATGTTACTGACTATGCCTGTACAGGGAGTTTGTCAGGGTGGTCAGCCAATCATGAGCTATAACTTTGGTGCACGCAATAATGACAGAGTTAAAAAAGCATTCTTTGCACAGTTTACCGTATGTGTTGTGATGGCAGTTACGTTCTGGATGGCCATGATGTGCATTCCTTCTGTGTTTGCCAATATCTTTACAAGTGACAAAACTTTGACGCAGTATACTGCCTGGGCAATGCGTATCTATATGGCAGGTATTTTTTCTACAGGATTTCAGTGTAGCTGTCAGCAGGGCTTTATGGCTCTTGGACAGGCAAAGATTTCCTTATTACTGGCATGCTTAAGAAAAATTATTCTGTTAATTCCGCTGATTTTTATTCTGCCTCTGTTTTTACAGGACAAGGTATTTGCAGTATTCCTTGCAGAACCAATCAGTGATATTCTGGCGGCTTCTATCACTACCTTCATGTTCATGACAAGATTTAATAAGATTCTGCAAAACGGTCCGCAAAAATAATAATGTGTTAAAATACTATGCATAAGAGGAACACTATATGACGAATACACAGATATATTTACAATCTATGGATGCTTATCTTCAGCAATCGTCAATTAGTGTTTTTTCTTTTGACGTTACGGAAGGGATTGTTAATGAACCAGTCTGCTTTAATGGAAACAGCAACCTGTCCGCATCCTTTGGATTAAAACCACCGTTTTCTTTTGATGAATTTATCAGGATTGCCTGTGATAAAGGTTTCTACTTTGAAAATAATGCAGGGATGGTATTTCGAAAGAAACTGATACAGAAGTATAAAGAGGGTGACCCTTTCTATACAACTACGTTTATTCTTACTAAAAGTACAGTCGGAAGATACAGATGTTTCTGCATGCTGAGCTGTCCCTATGCTTCAGGACATGTCTTTGCAACAGTTTATGTACAGAAAACAGCACGTGCAGGGCAGGGAGAAGATATTGAAGACTACAGTCAGCAGTTAGAAGTATTAAATGCCCTTAGCAGAGACTATCATAATATATACATTACAAAATTCAGTGAAGGTCTTACAAAACCTGTGAAGCTGAATGGCTATATACTGAAAGGTATTTCGGAACATCAGGGGGAATGGATTCCGTACTATGAACTGCGTGAAAGATTTGTGATGGACAGAGTATATGAGGAAGATAAAGATAAATTTAAGGAACTCACTAATCTTGAACAATTGAAACAGGCATTTAAAGAGAAGAATGAGCTGGTGATAGCTTACCGGGTACTGAGTGATGATGTGATGCATTATTATCAGGCAAGGTTTATACAGATGAATGATCCTGATTACTTTATTCTTGCTTTTCAGAATGTGGACGAGGCGGCACAGCTTCAGCAACAGCAGGAAAAAGCTTTACAGGAAGCTCTTGTAAAAGCAGAAAAAGCCTCTGAAGCTAAAAGTACTTTCCTGTTTAATATGTCTCATGATATACGTACACCAATGAATGCCATCATGGGGTATACAGAGCTTCTTCAGCAACATCCTCAGAATACGGATAAAACAGAGGATTATCTTTCCAAGATTCGTTCCTCCAGTGAGTATCTGTTGTCTTTGATTAATGATGTGCTGGAAATGGCACGTATTGAAAATGGCAAGATGTATGTGGATGAAGTATATGTGGATGCTTATAGTTTTAACAATATGATATGTAATGTCTTTGAAGCGGAATTTGAAAAGAAGAATATTACTTTTGTGCATGAATTATCTGTACAGCATCCATATATTTACTGCGATGAGGTAAAAGTGAAGGAAATCATACTGAATCTTTTGAGCAATGCCCTGAAATATACATTACCAGGAGGTACTGTGAAATTCAGTGTGTCCGAAATACCTTTAGACGATGAGAGTATTGCGGTAGTCAAAACAGTGATTTCCGATACAGGCATCGGTATGTCCAAAGAGTTTTTGAAACATATCTTTGAAGATTTCTCCAGAGAAAGAAACAGTACACAAAGTGGTCAGAAAGGCACAGGTCTTGGTATGGCCATTGCCTATAAACTTACAAATCTTATGCACGGTACATTAAAGGTGGAAAGTGAAGAAGGAAAGGGTACAACATTTACCCTGTTACTTCCACACCGGATTGCTAAAGATACTGTGCAGCAGGAGAAAGAAGAAATGATCTGTGATATTTCCATCTGCAAAGGAAAACGTGTACTTCTTGCGGAGGATAATGATCTGAATGCGGAAATTGCACAGGTATTCCTTGAAGATGACGGTATCATTGTAGACAGGGCAAAAGACGGTATAGAATGTCTGGACCTGCTGGAAAAACATCCTCCGGGATATTATCTTCTGATTTTTATGGATATTCAGATGCCGAATATGGATGGCTATAAAGCAACAGGTATCCTGCGTACTATGGATGATCAAAGGTATGCGGACATTCCTGTCTATGCCATGACTGCCAATGCGTTTGAAGAAGATAAACGTAAGGCTATGGAGGCCGGTATGAACGGGCATATTGCAAAACCCGTAGAAAAACGTGTTATAGAGAAGATACTTTGTGAAGAAGTGAAGAAGAGCTTGCAATAGTTCTTCTTTTTTTATAAAAAATAACTTTTTTCAGTGCTTTCCAAAGAAATTTGATGAATACAAGATAGATTTTGTGGGATACAGTAATAGTAGCAGTGTATAGAAAAAGGAGAAAAATTTATGGTGGAAAGAATTCGTATTGAAGATAGTTTATCTTCCTTTCAGAACATCGTTATGTTTTATAAAGATGACGATGGAAAACTCTTTATAGGCAATACATGGTTCTATAACAGACCAGGTCATGATTACATGTCAGTCATGTATCATACTGAATTGCCAAAAGACATGAGTATTATGGATGGATGGAACTGGCTGGATGATAATGATCCAAGAGTTACACTTGTTCCGGAAGTATCCATGGAAACAGGTGTTGAAGATTTCCTGTATGCCCATGGTAAAGAAAAAGACTGGAAGTCTGTTCCGTATTATGTCATTGACAGCTACACGGATATTGAAAAGGAACTGGGAAAGCATTCTTTGAAACCACAGGAAGTTCTGGGACTGGGTATTTTAAAGAAGTAAAATTCAAAGCAGGCAATATGCTTGCTTTTTTTGTGGGCAGGTGTACCCTAATACTTTGTAAAAAAGAAGAGGGTACTATGAAAGCAAAAGTGAACATGATTGAAGGATCTTTGTGGGATAAGATCTTAAAATTTGCCTTGCCATTAGCGATGAGTGGTATATTACAGCAGCTGTTTAATGCTGCGGATGTGGCAGTGGTTGGACAATTCTCAGGTAAAGAAGCCATGGCAGCAGTAGGTGCAAATTCACCTGTTGTGAATATAATGATTACGCTGTTTACGGGAATTGCCTTAGGTGCTAATGTGGTCATCTCAAGATATACAGGAAGAAGAGACAGGGAAAGCAGTGAAAAAGCGGCACATACAAGTATTCTGGTGGCATTGATTTCCGGTCTGTGTATTCTTGTGGCAGGACAGTTTTTTGCCACAACGATATTGTCATTAATGAAAGTTCCACAAGATTGTTTTGATCTTGCAGTACTGTATCTGAGAATTTATCTGTTGGGTATGCCGGTTATCTTGTTGTATAACTTTGAAGCTGCTATTTTCCAGTCACAGGGGGACACAAGAACGCCGTTAATTGTATTAACTTCTTCCGGCATACTGAATGTCATCTTAAATTTGTGTTTTGTACTGGGACTTGGCATGAGTGTGGATGGTGTATCCACTGCTACGGTATTATCCAATGTATTTTCTTCCGTTATCCTGTTTGTATTACTGCTGAAAGGAAGAACGCCATTAAAGATTGAAAAACAAAGATTTCATATGGATGGTAAGATACTGAAAGAAATGTTGAAAATAGGGGTGCCTGCAGGTATACAGGGAATGGTATTTTCCATTTCCAATATTCTGATACAGACAGCTGTCAATTCTCTTGGTACAGATGTTGTGGCAGGAAGCAGTGCAGGAATGAATATAGAAATACTGGGATATTTTGTGGTGAACTCCTTTTCTCAGACCTGCACTACTTTTATAGGACAGAACTATGGTGCGCAGAAAACAGACAGATGTCATAAGACACTGGCATTATGTTTACTGGAAAGTGTGATTTTTGGTGGAGGTATCAGTGTTTTACTGATGATTTTTGCCAGACCTCTGTTACATTTCTTTAACAGTGATCCACAGGTCATTGAATACGGAAGACAAAGAGTAGTGGGTATCCTGTCCTTTGAGGTACTGAATGGTGCCATTGATATCATCTCTGGTGCTATGAGAGGATATGGAGAATCCATGGTTCCTGCCATTATTACTCTGATAGGAATCTGTGGTGTACGTATTATTTGGTTGTATACTTATTTTGCGGCACATCCTTCGTTTAAGACATTGATTATGGCCTATCCTGTCAGCTGGATTATTACACTGATTGTGATGGTGGCTGTGTATCTGTATATGAAGGAACATGGTCTTGGAAAAACACAGACTGTGCCATTACAGGAATTTAAAAAAGGAGAATAAAAAAGAGTATGGCTTGTACAACAATTCTGGTAGGTAAAAATGCCTCTTATGACGGTTCTACAATGATTGCAAGAAATGATGATTCCGGCAGCGGTTCCTATACTGCCAAGAAGTTTCAGGTAGTACATCCTGAACAGCAGCCTCGCGTATACAAAACAGTACTGTCTCATCTGGAAATGCAGTTACCTGACAATCCAATGAGATATACCTGTATGCCAAATGCTGTTGTGGAAAAAGAAGGTATCTGGGCGGCATGTGGTGTTAATGAAGTGAATGTAGGTATGACAGCTACAGAAACGATTACTACCAATGCACGTGTATTGGGTGCAGATCCACTCGTAAAACCATCCAAAGATACAGCAGGTGGTATCGGTGAAGAAGATATCGTACTGGTAACTTTACCATATATTCATTCTGCAAGAGAAGGTGTGGAAAGACTGGGTGCTTTACTGGAACAGTATGGTACGTATGAAAGTAATGGTATTGCCTTCAGTGATGTGAATGAAATCTGGTTTTTAGAAACTATCGGAGGACATCACTGGATGGCAAAACGTGTACCGGATGATCAGTATGTCATGATGCCTAACCAGCTGGGAATTGATTCTTTTGATTTCGAAGATGCAATGGGGAATAAAGAAAATCACATGTGTTCCAGCGATCTTGAAGAGTTTGTAAAGAAGAATCATCTGGATCTTTCTTTGAATGGGGATGCTTTTTCTCCTCGTGCTGCTTTTGGATCTCATGATGACAGTGATCATGTCTATAACACACCAAGAGCCTGGTATATGGGCAGATATTTTAATCCGACACTGTTCAAAGAAAAGCAATATACTCCTGCCCAGGATGATTTACCTTGGAGCCTGGTGCCGGAAAAGAAGATTACGGTGGAAGATATCAAGTATATTCTGTCTTCTCATTATCAGGGGACAGAATATGATCCGTATGGAAGTTATGGGGATGAAAGATATCGTGGTATGTATCGTTCCATCGGTATCAATCGTAATGACTTCCTTGGACTGATCCAGATTCGACCATATATGCCTGAAGCTTTCAGAACTCTACAGTGGATTGCGGAAGGTTCCAATGCATTTAATGCCATGGCACCATTCTATACCAATGTGCCTACCGTACCTGCCTATCTAGGTAACACCACAGCAAAGGTATCTACAGATAACTTCTACTGGAGTAACAGATTGGTTGGTGCTCTTGCTAATGCGTCCTATGGTAAATCTATCATGCATATTGAAAGATATCAGTTGTCTGTGGCATCCAAAGCCAATGCCATTGTTCATGAATTTGATGAACAGTTACTGAATGCATGGGAAAATGAAGATACACTGTGTGAAAAGGCTAATGAAGCTGTCAGTGAGATGTTACAGAAGGAAACAGATGAAGTCTTGAATAAGGTGTTATATGAGGCAAGCAACGTCATGAAAAATGCCTATTCAAGAAGTGATAACTAGGATATACTAAGCTCATAAGGAGCTTAGGAATATGAAAAAGATCATTGCATTGCCTCTTGCATGTGTTTTGCTTGCGGGCTGTGCCAAAAACAAAACCCTGGATGAGGCAATCCAGGACTATAATCAGAAAAACGGGATTGAACCTTCAGCAGATACTGTAGACCCGGTGAGTCTCAGTGTCAGTGATGGACAGGAGGGACAGAAGATAGAAACGTATTTCTATTACTTTACTGTCAACAGTTCAAAAGTCACCTCTGATTATGGTACTTACAGTGCAAAAGAAGGCAATCAGCTGGTTGTGGTAAATATGACACTGGAAGATATTCTGGAGGAACCTATTCAGATGAGTGATCTGGAATTCCAGATTCAATGGGGAGAAGAGGAAGATGGATTTGCATTATCTGTTCTGTATGATGAAGAAGGTAATCCACTGGATACTGTAAAGAGTTCACAGTTTCCAACAAGATTTGCTTTGGAAAACGGGGAACCATATACAGGAGAAATCGTCTTTGAAGTACCGGAAGATGCAGAGAATTTTGACTTCTGTACTGCCGATTCCTTTTCTGATACAAGTATTGAACCGGGGGTATATTTTGTAAGACTGCAACCTCAGAAATAAATAGTTAATTATAAAGTATAAGGTCTGATATACATTGTCAGGCCTTTTTATATACATAAGTATCCCATTAAGGGGTATACTCTTTGTAAGAGAGTTTTAACAAAGAGGATGAAAGACTATGAAAATGACAAATGCAGATACAGAAGCTGTTCGAAATGGAGACTCTGAGTATATTCTGAATAAGGGAGCTAATCTGTATAAAATGAAACAATATGATGAAGCAGCAGAGTATTATCATCTGGCAGGGGCTATGGGAAACGATACAGCTTTAAGTAATCTTGGGTATTGTTATCTGTATGGAAGACATACAGAAGCTAATACCAGCCTTGCCATACAATACTTTAAACTTGCGGCAGACAGAGGGAATGTAGATGCCTGTTATAAACTTGGAGATATTTACAGCAGGGATAAGTGGAAGATGAAAGATCCTGAAATGTCTCTGTATTATTACAAAACAGCCGCAAAGCGTTTATTGGGAGATGCCTGGATGAATCCGTCTACAGTTTTTGACAGAGATTTTCTGAATGATTATCCAAGTCTTTGTTTTGCACTTGCAAGAGGATTTATGCCGGAGGGAGTATTCTCTACATATCTGTATCTGGCATACCGGTATCTGCAACATGCAAGGAAAGGCTATTCCATAGAAATAGAAAATGGTGCGGATTTCTATGAAACATCCTTGAAAGCAGTTGATGAAATGATTCAAGATAAAAGATTTGATGATATACGAAATGAATTTTTTGATGATTTTATTCCGTATTAATTATAGACTGAACAGAAATACATAATTAATTATAGACTGAACAGAAATACATAAGATAACGGGATATCTTCCAATTGAAAGATATCCTGTTGATTTTAGTGTGCCTGTCCATCTTCAGGCTGATGTCTGAAGAAGTAATACAGAAAAGGAATGGTAATGATAACAGAAAGTATTTCGGCTATGGACTGTGCTTTTTCAAGCCCGGATAAGCCAAATACGGCATTCAGAAGAATAATGCATGGAATCAATGTAAGGCCGCTTCTCAAAGCCGCAAGGAAGGAAGCAACTTTAGCTCTTCCTATAGACTGGAACAACATATTGCCATACATGGTGACAGGCATTAATACAAGAGATATACAGTACCAGTGCAGTGCTGTAGTACCAATGGTAATTACTTCAGGATCATTTCTGAACAAAGCAATAAAAGCCTCCGCATTGAAATAGGCTGTAACAGATAACAGTACCATGATGATGGTGCCTGCTTTAAAGGCGAAAAAGAATCCTTCTTTGACTCTGCTGTAAATCTTAGCCCCATAATTGAAGGCGGAAACAGGCTGGAATCCCTGACCTATACCAATGGCAATACAGAACAGGAAATTGACAATTCTTGTGACAATGGAAATGGCAGCTACTGCCGCATCATCATATATTCCTGCGGTACCGTTGAGTACCATAGTGCTGACAGAATTTAATCCCTGTCTGAAAAGGGAAGGTAAACCAGTGGAAATAATATTTTTGAATATATAGCTCTTTTTTGCAAAATCTTTTGGATGAAAAGAAGACTGTGTCTGTTTTCTTAAGTACGGCATTAACAGGATGACCATGGAGATATACTGGGAAATGGCAGTACTTAAACCGGCACCTGCAATACCCATGTGGAATACATTGACAAACAGGTAATCTCCAAAAATATTTAAGATACCACCGGAAGTCAATCCAATCATGGCGTAAAATGCTTTACCTTCATACCTCAGAATATTATTCATGACACAACCTGAAGTCATGGCAGGTCCTGCAATCAGAATAAAGAACGCATAGGTTTTTGCAAAAGGCAGGATGGTTGGAGTACTTCCCAGTATATTCATAAAAGGATCCAGAAACAGCAGTCCAAAGATACCGATTAGGACACCTGTACCAATAGAACTCCAGAAAGAGGTGGAGGCATAGGTTTTAGCGGAATGGACATCGTGGTTACCAAGACTTTGTGCAATATTAGCCCCTGCACCATGACCGAACATAAATCCAAAGGCCTGTAATATGGCCATTAAGCCAAAGACAATGCCTGTAGCACCTGAGGCGGAGGTGCCCAGTGTTCCTACAAAGTAGGTATCTGCCATGTTGTAGATACTTGTGACAAGCATGGAAACGACAGTTGGTAACCCCAGGGAAAGAATGAGTCTGGAGACGGGGGTTTGCGTCATCCTGACATACTGTTCATCTATCTGCTGTGTATTTTTCATGCGTGTATTTTAATACGAATTTGACAAATGTGTAATATCGATGACTGAAGAAAGGGGTTTCAGAAGACTTTTTTATCTGGAAACACAATGGTGGTGATGGTGTAAGAAAAAGGCTTTCAAAGCCTTACTTTCGTGATAAGGCAATGGAAGCCATTTTTAATGCATCACTTTGTGTTTTACAACCTGCTAAAAATCCTGAGACATGACAGAACTGAGCAGTTTCTACGCCGGATACTTTTGCAAGTTCTTCATAACGTAATCCATACCACTCTGATGGCAGAGGATGACGATAACTGGTGCGGTCATCACTGTTATTTAAGGCACACTGGATATTCCAGCCTCCTCTTAAAGCAGGATAGATAACATAGTAGATGTCTTTTGCTTTAGGATCGTTTTTCTGGGAATTCAGGACACCTTCCCATGGAGCAAACTGATCCATAATCATCAGGTGATTGGAACTGAAGGAAATACATTGTAAGACATAATCTCTTCCATCCAGAGAAGAAATGATACTGTCCAGACGATTCATCAGGATATCTTTGGCAAAGGATACAGCATCCAGGAAAGCCTCATAATAGCTGTAATCAGAATTCCATCCAGGATTAAAATCTTTGATAACCTGAGAGATAGAGAAGGCATAATTCCCCTGAGCCACAATCTTTTTCTTCTGATCATCAGGAATATTCGGCATTTCTTCCATGGCACCTGCTACAGGATTATAGCCGTTATCGAAGGCATCAATGCCTGCAATCAATGTATTTTCCAGTCTGACATAGACTTTTTCGTAGTATTCTTCAGGACAGTCAATAGCTGATAGAATCTCCTGATAATATTTTTTCCAGATAAGGCCGCAGGCTGCATAAGGAATATCTGTGTTGGGATGACATCCGTTAGCTTCTTTGTTTTCAGGGGAATGATGATCAAATTCTCCTCCTCCGATATCAAAGATAATCCAGTCTGTTTTATCTTCAGGAATTTCTGTATCTGGTCCTCTTGTGACATCATATTCTTTTGTCATTAAAGAGATAAGTGCTGTTGCAAAAACATCATCTGCATGAAATAAACCGTCATGTGTATATAAATGTAAAGAATTGTACATAGTTCTCTCCTTTAAAACGTCCCTTATTGTACCACTATTGGTTGTGCAGTCGATACTGTAAAGGGGTTTGTTTATACTGTTTTTTAAAACATTTGTTGAAATAACTGGTTTCCGGAAAACCACAGTCATAGGCAATTTCGGAAATAGTCTTATTTGTATGCAGTATCTGCTCTTCAGCTTTGATTAGTCTGAACATGCGTATGTAGTTGATGGGTGTCATCATCAAAGTATCTTTAAAGCAACGTATGCATTCACTGACGGAGATGGAAATACTCGACGAGAGATCCTGCAGTGAAATGGGTTCGGCATAATGCTGTTCGATATATTGCAGCATGTGGTGGATTCTTTCCTCATTGCGTAATTGTTTTCTGGAAATGGAATTCTGTTCAAAGGACTGTCTTCCGATAAGGTCCAGAATGACAAAGGATAATTCATTTCTTACAAGCAGTTCATATCCTGGAATGCGGTATTGCAAGGTACGTAAAACATGCAGGATGTGCTGCAGAGATTCTTCATCGCTTGTCTCTTGTTTATGAAATACCTGTAAAGGGTAAGAAGAATTGGAGGACAGAGGATTGATGTATTTCTGCCAGTAGACAGAGTCGGCACTTCCTCCGATGATACGTGGATGAAAAGAGACACTGTAAAGTAATACGGGGTCGTTAGTGGCAGTGGTAAACAGATGACGTACCTGAGTATTGATGAAAAAACCATCTCCAGTATGTACAAGAGCGGTTTGAGCACCTGCATGAAGTGTTAAGGTACCTTCTATGACAAGCCCAATCTTGAATTGATTGCTGTACAGCCAGTTTTGTGCTGTGTTTTTTGAAATTGCCAGGATATCCATAAAAATGGGAAAGTTTGCTGTTTTGTTCATATTTGACAATATTGTACTATATTTTAGGATAAATAGTGCTAATTGTTGCTAAAAAAAGACAATATACTAATAGTGTAAACAGAAATATGACACAAGGTGGAAGGTGATAGACTCCACCATGTATGTAAGATAGAACTAAAGACAGGCCCTTTTCGTTCATAACCTGTCTTACCGGAAACCAGCCGCCGTAAAATAGGGCTGTTTTTTTTATGCCTTTTGGTATAATGACTCCTGGAAAAGGCAAAGAGATATGAGTATATTACAAGTAGATAACTTAAATCACAGTTTTGGAGACAGAGTGATTCTGGAAGATGTGTCTTTCAGAATGAATAAAGGAGAACACATCGGACTGGTAGGTCCTAATGGAGAAGGGAAATCCACCTTCCTGAAAGTCATTACAAGACAGATGGAAGTGGATGAAGGAAAAATCTTCTGGGCTAAAAATGTTAAGGTGGGGTACCTTGACCAGCATGCCACATTAAAAAAAGGCATGACGATCAGAGATGTGTTACAGTCAGCCTTTGAAGACCTGTTTGATATGGAAACCCATATGAATGATCTGTATATGCAGATGTCCGATGAAAATGCGGATATGGACGCATTGATGAATGAAGCAAGCGAACTGCAGGATCTGTTAAATGCCCATGATTTTTATACACTGGATGCTAAAATTGATGAAGTATCCAGAGCTCTTGGTATTTTTGATCTTGGACTGGATAAAGATGTACAGGAATTATCCGGAGGACAGCGAACAAAGATTCTTCTGGCAAAGTTATTGTTGGAAAAACCAGATATCTTATTGTTGGACGAACCTACAAACTATCTGGATGTACAGCATATTCAGTGGCTGGAAAGATATCTGATGAATTATGAGAATGCTTTTCTTTTGATTTCTCATGATCTTCCGTTCTTAAATAAGGTAGTGAATGTTATCTATCATATTCATGACAGTCAGCTGAACAGATATCCTGGAAATTATGATAATTTTGTGGAAGTCTATGAAATGCAGAAGGCTCAGAAAGAAGCTGCCTATAAACGTCAGCAGAAAGAAATTGCAGATCTTAAAGACTTCGTTGCCAGAAATAAGGCAAGAGTTGCCACAAGAAATATGGCAATGTCCAGGCAGAAGAAACTGGATGCGATGGAACTGATTGAACTGGAAAGAGAAAAACCAAAACCTTATTTTGATTTTAAACTCGCAAAAACACCTTCTAAAGTCATCTTTGAAGCTTCAGATCTTGTTATTGGCTATGACAGTCCTCTATCTACACCAATTCATTTTGAGCTGGAAAGAAAGCAGAAAGTGGTTCTGACAGGTGCCAACGGTATTGGTAAGACAACTCTGTTAAAAAGTCTTTTAGGAAAAATTCCTTCTATTGAAGGAAAGGTGGAAGAAGGGGACAATGTGGAAGTTGCCTACTTTCAGCAGGAAGAATCTGCCAGTGATAAGACATGTCTGCAGGAAATCTGGGATACTTTCCCATCCTGGAGTCAATATGAAGTGCGTAATGCCCTGGCAAAATGCGGATTACTGGAAAAACATATTGAATCCAAGATGAAAGTATTATCCGGTGGAGAACAGGCTAAGGTGCGTTTATGCAAGTTGATGCATCAGCCAAGTAATGTACTGGTACTGGACGAACCTACCAATCATCTTGATGAAGATGCTAAAAATGAATTGCAGCGTGCATTACAGGCATATGAAGGTTCTATCCTGATGGTTTGCCATGAACCGTATTTCTATGAAGGTTTTGCAGATAAGATCATCAATTGTGAAGAATGGACAACAAAACAGATATAAAAAAGGTATCCCGAAGGATACCTTTTTAAGTGCACCAGACAAGACTTGAACTTGCACGGATTGCTCCATACGCCCCTCAAGCGTACGTGTCTGCCGATTCCACCACTGGTGCGTGCTAAATAAGTATACCATGAGTTCTGTATTGTTCAAGATAAAATTTCAGTTAGTTATTGCAAACTTTCGAAAACGGGTATAGGATAAGCTTGAGTTAGACAAAGCTAACTAAGTGTGAGGGGAATCTATGTTTTTGGAAATTAAAGATATTCATAAATCCTATGGGGAAAAAGAGAATGCAGTGGAAGTTCTGAAAGGTATCAGTATTTCCATTGAGAAAGGGCAGATATGTGTGCTTCTTGGGCCCAGCGGTTCCGGAAAAAGTACTTTGTTAAATATTATCGGTGGTATAGATCATGCTGATAGCGGATCTATCTGTATTGAAGGTAAGGAAATGAAAGGGATGAAGGAAAAGCAGTTATCTTTGTATCGAAGAAATCATCTGGGCTATATTTTCCAGATGTATAATCTCATTCCCAATCTGACTGTCAGAGAAAATATTGAAGTAGGAGCGTATTTAAGTAAGCGTCCTTTGGATATAGACAGTCTTCTGGAGACTTTAGGACTTACTCTTCATCAGAATAAACTTCCTAATCAATTGTCTGGTGGTCAGCAACAGCGTACCTCTATCGGAAGAGCAATCGTAAAAAATCCTGATGTCTTATTGTGCGATGAACCAACTGGTGCTCTTGATTATCACACTTCCAAAGATATTCTTCAATTACTGGAGACAGTCAATCAGAAATACGGCACAACTATTGTCATGGTGACGCATAATGCGGCCATGCAGTACATGGCGGATATTGTGGTGAAATTAAGAGATGGCGCAATACGTAAAGTGATACAGAATACAGAAAAAACAGCCGCAAAGGATCTGGAATGGTAAGGAATATGAAGAATCCGTTACGAAAAAGATATCTGAGAGAGATTGTTTCAGAACCTGGAAAATATCTGGGTATATTTCTTTTGCTTGTCTCCACCATAGGGTTTGTCAGTGGTTTTATGGTTGCGGATCATTCCATGTTACAGGCGTATAATGAAAGCTTTGAAAAGTATAACGTGGAAGACGGACACTTTGTCACAGATACCAGGCTGACAGTTACAGACAGAGATTCTCTGGGTAACCTTGGTATTCAGCTCTATGATTCCTTTTATGTGGAAGATGCCATGGAGAATGGCAGTACTTTACGACTTTTTGCTAAAAGACAAAAAGTTAATCTGGAATGTCTGATGCAGGGGGAATTCCCTGAAAATGATGATGAAATTGCCATTGACAGAATGTATGCCGATAACAATCATCTATCTGTGGGAGACACGGTATCTGATGGGACACGAACATGGAAAATCAGCGGGCTTGTAGCTTTGAGTGATTATTCCGCCTTGTTTCAAAACAACGGGGATATGATGTTTGATGCAGTGAAATTTGGTGTGGGAATAGTGAAAGAGGAAGTGCTGGATATGTTTGATTTCTCTAGGAAAGTATATGCCTATTCCTGGACTTATACAGACAAGGTGGAGGATGAAAAACAAAGAAGCGATACATTAATGGAAGATATGAGTGACATCATTACCTTACAACAATATCTTCCACGCTATCAGAATCAGGCCATCAATTTTACAGGTGAAGATATGGGCAGCGATGGTGTAATGATAGAAGTGCTGTTATACATTGTGATTGTTATCATGGCATTTGTATTTGCCATTACCATTAAGGATACCATCGGCAGGGAATCCAATGTCATAGGTACTTTGCGAGCTTCTGGATATACACGTCTGGAAATGGTCGGACATTACATGTGTATGCCGGTATGTGTCACTTTGATCAGTGCACTGATTGGTAATATTCTTGGGTATACAGTATTAAAAGATGTCTGTGCGGATATGTATTATGGCAGTTATTCTCTGCCAACATATGTCACAATATGGAATCCGGATGCTTTTATCCGTACTACCTGTATTCCGGTGATTTTAATGGCAGTGATTACCTTTGGAGTATTGTATAAAACCATGTGTATTTCTCCATTGAGACTGATCAGAAAAGATTTGAAAAAATCCTCTCATAGAAGAACGCTGATTCTCAGTGATCATATACCGTTTTTATCCAGATTCAGAATACGTGTGGCATTGCAGAATATTCCTGATTTTCTGGCTTTGTTTACAGGAATTCTGTTTGCATCGTTACTGTTGTTTTTTGGATTGATGCTACCGAAGGTGCTTGATGGGTATCAGGCAACAATTGAAAAAAATATGGTGGCTGAGTATCAGTATATTCTGACAATGCCTTCTTCTTTACAAAGAGAGGATAGAAAACTGGAATCGTATCTTGCTATGCTGCAGTATGCAAAAGATATTGAAACGGATACGGAAGGTGCTGAAAAATTCAGTGCATATGCTTTAAAAACTGAATATGATCCTTCTGTAAAGCAGGATGATGTGAATGTTTACGGCGTTCAGGAAAACAGTGCCTATATTCATGAAAATTTTGAAAAGGGGAAGGTATATGCCTCTTATCTTCTTGCGGATAAATATGGTTTGCAAAAGGGGAGTACTCTGGTACTGAAAGAACCATATGATTCCAAAACGTATACATTTACTATTGATGGTATATATGATGATAAGACAGCTCTTTGTCTGTATATGAACATAGATTCTTTAAATGAGATGTTTGATCTTGGAAAAGATTTCTTTGCAGGATACTACTCTCATGAGGAAATTAAGGATATACCTGAAGAATATATCGGTACATGTGTAAATGAAGAATCTCTGACAAAAGTTACCAGACAGCTGGATGTGTCTATGGGCAGTATGATGTATCTGATTGACGGGTTTTCAGTACTGATTTTTATTGTGCTGATGTATCTGATGAGTAAAGTGATTATAGAAAAAAATACACAGTCTATCTCCATGACAAAGATTCTTGGATATGCTTCAAAAGAAATAGCAGGTGTGTATATTGCGGCTATCAGTATTGTGGTGATGTTGTGTCTTTTGGTGAGTCTTCCTTTATGTTATGAAATGATTCAGGTGTTATGGATGTCCATGATTAAAGAATCCATGTCCGGTTGGCTTTTATTTGAGGTGCCATCAACTATCTATGTGGAATTATTTATCATCGGCATGGCAAGTTATGCAGTATGTGCAATTCTGGAGTATGTAAAGATTACACATATTCCGATGGAAGAAGCTTTAAAGAACGTGGAGTGAGGAATACATATATGAAAAAGAAAATGATGATAGTATGCATTTCAGCAATACTTGCAGGATGCAGTGCACAGGCACAACCTTCTTCAGCTACTGTGGACATAGCAGAAGAGACAGAATGGTCTTATACAGGGGAACCCGTTTTAGTATCTTCTTCACAGTCAGAAACAGTATATGTCCATGCCAGAGCAGATGGTACAGCTGAGAAAATGACAGATTCTGTAGTATTGTCCGGTATCCCTGAAGAAGGGATTGTGAAGGATATTTCTAATCTGACCAATGTGAAATTAAAATCTGAGGAAACAGGCTATGATGTGCAGGACGGCATTCTTTATTTTCAAAGTAACGGTAAAGATATTCACTATGAAGGAGAAAGTGCACAACAGCCACCAGTAAGTGTAAACGTACAGTATTTTTTAAACGGAGCAGAAATTACTCCGGAAAACCTTGCAGGAAAAAGCGGTCATCTGAAAGTACAGTTTACGTATGCAAGCAGTCTTGATGCACCGGTACTTGCCATGAGTGTGGTATTTCTTGATCAGGACAAGGTGTCTGATGTGACTGTGTCACATGGGAAACAGATGGAAGTATCTTCCATGAAAGGTGTTGTGGTATATGGATTTCCAGGTTTGAAAGAACAGCTTCAAACAGATTCTATAGAGGAATTGAAAGACCTTGATATTTCAGACACTGCTTATTTTGAATGCGATGTAGAGAACTTTGAGCTGGATTTTACAGAAACGATTTTTACTAACGGGCTGTTTGACGAGCTGAATAATGAAGATCTGAATACTCTGAAAGATGCGTCAAAATCGTTACAGGAACTTGGAGATGCCGGAAATGCGCTGATCAATGCTTCAAAGGCCATGCAGGCAGGTATACAGGAATATGCAGAGTACCTGGATCAGTATTTTGATGCCAATACAAAGGTGTATGACAGTATAGATGCTCTGAGTGAAAATCTTGCTGCATTAAAGGAAACAACCAGTCAGCTTGCTCAAAGTATTTCATCAGACGCACAAGATTCTGCAACATTACAACTTACCGTGCACAATGCGCAGGCATCCATTGCAGTATTAGAACAGGTCGTTTCATCTTTGTCTTCTTTACAGGATATTTTAGATGCTGATGAAAAATTAAAGGATCTGACAGATACAGAAAAACAGGAGATACTGCGTATAGTAACAGTACAGATTCAGAAAGTGGATATTTTACCATTACAGCAACTGGTGGAAACGATGTCCTCTTTATCCTTGCTTTCAGCTGATACTCAAACACTGACGCAGGGAATACAAGGTGTTTCACAGGCTGTCACTCAGCTTAGTGAGGCAGGTAGTTCCATGCAGGAAGGATCACAGCAATTACGATCTTTCATCACTTCTTTGAAACAAGGCAGCGCACAGTTGAATTCAGGCAGTTCATCTTTTACAGAAGGTCTTTTACAGCTGCAGAGCGAAGGATTAAGCAAACTTGCGGATAAAGGAAGTGCATATGAAAAATTGTTGAATAACCTGCAGCAACTAAAAGAAAAAGATAGTGCATATACGAATTTTAAAGGTATTCAGGAAGGTCAGAAAGGCAATGTGAAATTCCTGATTGAAACGGAAGGAATCAGTAAAGAATAACCGGAGGAAATCTTTCGGTTTTCTTTTTGCTTTCTTTGTGTAAGTGCTTCCATTGTGGTATCCTATTTGTAGGAAAATATCTGAACAATCATTGTACATGGAGGGTATTATGGCAAAAAAATCATCAAAAGAAATCCAGGATCCTGTTTTTATAACGGAAATGGATAGATATTTATTTGGAGAAGGAAGAAACTATAAGTGCTATCAGAAACTGGGAGCACATATGGCGAAAGTACATAATAAAAAAGGTATGCATTTTGCAGTATGGGCACCACATGCAAAGAAGGTATCTCTTGTGTGTGACAGAAATGACTGGACTGCAGGAGTCAATGTATTAAACCCATTGGAGACAAGTGGTATTTTTGAAGGTTTTGTAGAAGGTATGGGTTATGGGGAAATCTATAAGTATGCCATAGAGACTGCAAAGGGAGAAACAATCTTCAAAGCTGATCCATATGCATTCTCAGCTGAAAAACGCCCAGGTACTGCAAGTAAGACAGCTAACGTGGAATATACAAAGTGGTCTGATGCCAAATGGATGGAACAGCGTGCTTCAAAGAATACATTTAAAGAACCAATGTCCATTTATGAATTACACCTTGGTTCATGGAAACGTCAGGAACCAACGGAAGACAATGAAGATGGCTTCATGAATTACAGAGATATTGCTGTACAGCTGGCAGAGTATGTTCACTGGATGGGATATACACATGTAGAACTGATGGGCATTGCTGAACATCCATTTGATGGTTCCTGGGGATATCAGGTAACAGGCTATTACGCTCCTACAAGCAGATACGGTACACCTGAAGATTTCCAGTGGATGATTAACTATCTGCATAAACATAACATCGGTGTCATTCTTGACTGGGTGCCTGCTCATTTCCCTAAAGATGTCTTTGCGTTGGCAGATTTTGACGGAGAACCACTGTATGAACACCCAGATCCACGTCTTGGAGAACATCCTGACTGGGGTACAAAAATCTTTAACTACAGTAAGAATGAAGTAAAGAACTTCCTGATTGGAAACGCTCTGTACTGGTTTGAAGAGTTCCATATTGATGGATTACGTGTAGACGCCGTAGCTTCCATGCTATATCTGGATTATGGCAGAAAAGCAGGGGAATGGGTTCCTAACAAAGATGGTGGTAATGGTAATCTGGATGCCATTGAATTCTTTAAACACCTCAATTCTGTCATCAGAGGCAGAAAAGACGGTACTATCATTATTGCCGAAGAATCCACCGCATGGCCTCGTATTACAGAAAGTCCTGAAAATAACGGCCTTGGTTTTACTTATAAATGGAATATGGGCTGGATGCACGATTTCCTGGATTATATGAAACTGGATCCTTATTTCAGAAAGAATGCACATAATAAGATGACATTTGGTATGAGTTATGCTACAAGTGAAAAGTTCATTCTCGTCTTATCCCATGATGAAGTGGTACATCTGAAGTGTTCCATGATTAATAAGATGCCTGGATACGAAGTGGATAAATTTGCCAATCTGAAAGCAGGATATACTTTCATGACTGGCCATGCCGGTAAGAAACTGCTGTTTATGGGACAGGACTTTGGTCAGGCACATGAATGGGACGAAAAAGTACAGTTAAGCTGGGAGGAATGCGACCATCCGCTGAATCATAATCTTCTGGAATTTGTCAGAGACTTATTGCATATGTACACCAAATATCCTGCACTGTATCGTCTGGATGACAGCTGGGAAGGATTTGAGTGGGTCAATGCAGATGATGCTGACAGAAGTATCTTCTCTTTTATAAGAAAAGATGAAACGGGTAAAGACAGTCTTCTGTTTGTACTGAACTTTACACCTGTGGAAAGAAGTGACTATATGGTCGGAGCTCCTGTATCCGGTAAATATACCCTTGTATTGGATCAGGATGGAGCTGTTGGTACACAGTCTGAAAAGAAGCGTATATTTACAGCGAAAAAAGGTGAATGTGACGGAAAACCGTACAGAGTGGAATATCCGTTGCCTCCATATGGTATTGCCGTATTCCGCTTCAATTATGCAAAGAAAGCACCAAAAACTAAAAAGGAAACAGTGAAATGAAAAGACTATTAAATTGTACAACAAGTGAAATGCTTGCCATGAATGGAGAAGAACTAAAACAGTCCATTCTTGCATGTGAGGGAAGAGTGGTCATGACGGAAACCGTTGTGAGCATGTCACCATTATTAGGAGATCTGACCAATGCGGAACTGGCAGTCTCTTTTGGAAGTGATATGGTATTACTGAACGGATTTGACTGCAACAATCCTGTTATCCAGGGACTTCCTGAATGTGAGCATCCTGTACAGACATTAAGAAAACTGATTGGGCGACCTGTTGGATGTAATCTCGAACCGGTAGATCTGAAAGCGGATATGCTGGAAGAAAGACGCATCATTGCCCCAGGAAGACAGGCAACACCTGAAACTTTCAAAAAAGCACAGGAATTACAGCTTGATTTTATATGCCTGACAGGAAATCCTGGTGTGGGTGTATCTAATCGCTCTATAAAAGAGGCAATTGTGGAAGCTAAGAAATATTTCCATGGTCTGATTATTGTCGGGAAAATGCATGGTGCCGGTGTCAATGAACCAGTAGTGGATTTACAGGCTGTGAAGGAATTTATTGATGCAGGGGCAGATGTTATCCTGATGCCTGCAGTCAATACTGTTCCAGGTTTATCTGAGGCAACAATTACAGAAGCCTGTAAGTATATTCATGCACATAACGCACTTGCGCTTTCTGCTATTGGCACAAGTCAGGAAGGCTCAGATGCTGAAACAGTCAGAGAAATTGCAATTGTAAACAAGAGATGTGGTGTGGATATTCAGCATATCGGTGATGCTGGATGGTGCGGAATGGCTTTGCCTGAAAATATTATGACTTTAAGTGTTGCCATTCGTGGAAGAAGATGGACGTATCATACCATGGCTTCCTCCATTAATCGTTAATCTGCCTGTTGCAAAATAAAAGGGTCATGGAATTCCATGACCCTGGTTTTATTTTTCTATTGCCTGAATGGCAACACATCCCGGACCTCCCTGTGTAATAAAGGAAGGGGATAAATCGTAAATTTCAATAGAAGCACCGGCAAAGCTTTCTGTCAGTTTTTCTTTGATTTTTTCTGCAAGTTCCATATTTTCCGCATGGGAAATATAGAAGTTGTAATGACTTGTGACACCACAGTTCTGCATGTCCTCTATGATAGAAGAAATGGCTTTTTTCATAGTGCGTGCTACTGTGAATTTATCAAGACCTTTGCCGTTTTCACCTTTTTTCATAACAGGAATCAGTTTCAGTAAACCGCCCAGTTTTGCTGCAACACCATTAATACGTCCACCTCTTAAAAGGAACTGAAAGTCCAGAGGGATGAGAAAGGAAGTTTCTTTCTGCTTTTTATCTTCCAGGTATGCAAGAATTTCCTCAACAGTTGCACCGTTATTTGCCATTTCCAGTGCTTTTAAAGCCATTTGTCTATGAGGACCGCATAAAGTGAAGGCATCCACAATGTGTATTTTTTCAGGATGCTCACTGGATTCTTTTGCCATCAAAGCTGTGTGGTATGTACCGCTTAATCCTGAAGCAAGTGTAATATCAATCACTTCGTTGTCCTGACTTAATTCGTTGTAAAGATCAATCTTTTCGCCGATGGAAGGTTGAGAAGTTCTTGGAATATGATGCTGAGCAATCTTTTCCAATAACTCAGAGGAAGTGATATCCTCCAGGTCTCTGTAAGAGCTGTCATCTATCGTAATGTTTAACGGTACTACGTGTAAACCAATTTTAAGTCCCTCCTCTGCAGAGAAAAGGGTAGAAGTATCTGTAACTATTTTTATCATATTTTTATATCTCCGTTACTAGAGTACTCACATAAGTATTGAATGTCAATACATCTGGTAATAAATATTAGATTGTAAAATAATTATAACGATGTTATAGTATATCCATGTTTAAATTCCCGAGATGGGACGAACTGCCAGAAATGGATTTATACATGGATCAGGTCATTACATATCTGTATGAACATCTGAAACAGACATACTACAATGATGAAAAGTTCATTACTAATGCCATGATTAATAACTATGTAAAAACAGAGATGGTACCACGTCCTCTAAAAAAACACTATACACGATATCACATTGCTTACTTCATGATTGTGACTATCACCAAAAGAGCTTACTCTCTGAATCAGATTTCCGAACTGATTTATATGCAGACAAGTATGCAGCACAGTGATGTAGTGCGTGCATATAATCTGTTTATGGACAGATTTGAAGAATCGTTAAATGCCTGTTTTGAAAAACGACCATTACCGGTATTTCCACATGACAATTTCCAACAGAATGTGATGAATGAAGTGATTCAATGTCTTGTGACAAAAATACATACAGAATATATCTTAAGTCAGAAAGAATCCTGAGTGATTCTTTTTCTTTCATATTTTCATAAGAAGAGATACTGAGATGGAAGATTTACTGAGCATATAAAAGGATTTGCCTGTGGCTTTGGATATAATGAAATCAATTGGAGGATTTAACATATATGACAGTAATTAAAAACGGTTTAATTCATGATTTGGTGCATAAGGAACCTTATGTAGCAGACATTCAGTTTAAAAATGGTAAAATCACAGCAATAGGAAAGGATCTGCAGGATGATGATGTGGTAGACGCTGCAGGATTACATGTATATCCTGGTTTTGTAGATGCGCATTCTCATCTGGGACTTGCAGGATATGGTATTGGCTTTGAAGGTACAGATTACAACGAAATCGGAGATATCTGTACACCACAGATGAGAGCCATTGACAGTTTTAACCCGTTAGATCCAAGTGTAAAGATGGCAGCAATGGCAGGTGTTACCTGTGTAGCTACAGGACAGGGCAGTGCCAATGCGATTGGCGGTACATGGATTGCAGTAAAAACACATGGGAAATGTGTGGATGATATGATTGTCAAAGATCCTGTTGCCATGAAAGGTGCTTTAGGTGAAAACCCTAAACGTTGTTATCAGGATAAGGGAAACAGTGCACGTATGTCTACTGCTGCAGTAATACGTAATATGATGAACCAGACGAAGGATTATATGGCACGTAAGAAGGCAGCGGATGGAGATCCTTTAAAGATGCCTGCGTATAACCAGAAATGTGAAGCTATGATTCCTGTAATGGAAAAGAAGATTCCGATGAAGATTCATGCACATCAGGCAAATGATATTTTGACAGCTATTCGTTTAGCTAAGGAGTTCGATGTAAAACTGACTCTTGAACATGTAACAGAAGGCCATCTGATTGCGGATATTCTTGCCAGGAATACACAGTATCCTATGGCAGTAGGACCTACATTATCTCATGCGTCCAAGTTTGAATTACAGAATATGTCCTGGACAACTCCTGGAATATTATCCTCTCTTGGATGTTCAGTCTCTATTATTACTGATTCTCCATTCTGCCCTGAACCATATCTTTCCCTGTGTGCAGGTATGGCAGTAAAGGCTGGTATGGATCCATATGAAGCTTTAAAAGCCATCACCATTAACCCTGCAAAGCATATTGGTATTGAAGACAGAGTCGGTACACTGGAAACAGGTAAAGATGCGGATATGGTCATCTGCGATGGTGATCCATTTGAAGTACAGACAAAGATTCTGAGTGTGTACATTGACGGAGAAAGACAATGATTTTTGATCTTAGTAAGAGGTATTGTTACTACTTTAATGAGATATGTAAAATACCTCATGGTTCTTATAATGAAAAAGCTCTTTCTGACTATGTAGTTCGGTTTGCCAAAGAGCATGGATTGGAGTACATACAGGATGATATGCATAATGTCATTGTCAGAAAACCGTGTACAAAAGGGTATGAAGAGTATGATCCTGTCATGTTACAGGCACATATGGATATGGTTTGTGAAGCAACACCAGGAACAGAGTTTGACTTTACTGCTCAGCCGATATCTACTTATGTGGATGAAGAAGGTAATCTCAGAGCACGTTCTACAACACTAGGTGCGGATGATGGTATGGGTGTTGCGGAAATGCTGGCAATTCTGGAAGATACAACACTGCAGCATCCTGAACTGGAATGCGTTTTTACAGTACAGGAGGAAGTGGGATTATTTGGAGCTCTTGGTCTGGATAAATCTTTATTGAAATCTCACAGGATGATTTCCCTGGATGGTGCCGGAGAAACACAGACTTCTGTTTCTTCTGCAGGAGGTATCAATGCCATCGCAACCATTCCTGTACAATGGTGTGCTGCTTCTGATGCCTGTTATGCATTAATGGTGACAGGTTTTTCCGGAGGACATTCCGGATCGGATATCCATAAGGAAAAAGGTAATGCCAGTAAAGTGACCGCAAGAATTTTAAGAGGTTTACAAAGGAAAGGTATCGCTTTTCATCTGGTAAGTATCAACGGTGGACAGAAAATCAATGCCATCTGCAGACAGTGTACTGCAGTGATCTGTACAGCTGTGAAAAAAGCAGTACTTGAAGAAACTGTACAGGCTCTGTATGAAGATATTTATAAAGAGTTTGCTGTGGCAGATCCTGGATTTAAAGTTGTTTTGAATGATGAAAAAACATGGGATAAGTGTATGGATACAGCCTCCACGGATAAGGTTATCCAGTACCTGTATATTATTCCGGATGGCTTTCAGCATAGATCCATGGAAATAGAAGGATTAACTCTGACAAGTCTCAATCTTGGTATAGTGCAGACTAGAGAGAATGCTGTTTCTGCCACAAGTTCCATTCGCAGTGCATTAAGTGAAGCCATTGAAGAGCTTGTTTGTCGTCTGGATACTGTTGCTGGTCTGACAGGAGGCAAGGTTTTGACATCTGCAGGATATCCTGCCTGGGCATATGCAGAAAATTCCTCTATGAGACAGACTTTTAATGAAGTGGTACAGGACCTGTATGATGGACAGCAATTACAGTGTCGTGCAGCTCACGGCGGGCTGGAATGTGCGGTATTTACACAGGTGGAAGGTGGAATGGATATCATCACCTGTGGACCGGTTGCTGGAAATTTCCATACTCCACAGGAATATCTGAATCTTGAAAGCTGGGACAGAACGTACAGATTGCTGGTGACAATACTTTCAAAAGTTAGTAAAAAAGCGTAATTTTTTAAAGAACTGCAGATGCAGTTCTTTTGTTCGTCCTGGTGGACAGTTGAGCACAAGGGAAGATAAGGAACTGTGAAGAATATAAAGTTGTGCGAAACAAAAAAAC